>NZ_JBOKRY010000010.1:0-77814 GCF_051972595.1 Simiaoa sp.
CTTCATGGGTGTCGAACCATGAAGTTTAGGCCTTGTTGTATTATTGATGTGATTTTAGAATTTGATTTAACTTTCATTTTAGAGACTTCTAGGAAATATTATTTTGTGAAAAGAAATTGGCTTAAATACGCAAAAAGAAGCTGAGATTTTAGTCTCAACTTCTCTTTGTATACTTATTTAGAATAGTTATTAACTACGGCTTGCTGATATTCAACCGCTATCTCTTTTAATTTTTCCTTACTATCTACGCCAGCAACAGAATATTTTTCATTCCCATAATAGAAATATACCACATATCTTTGTTCTCCATTCTCTTCCTCTTTTTCGAAAACTTCTAAGGTTATACCATCATTTTCAAATTCTTCCCGAAACAGATACCCCGGATAAATTTCTCTCACTCTCAAAATTTCTTGCGGATATACCTTTACTTCAAAACATAATATCTCCTCGTCTTTCTTAAAATAATCATTTACTGTATCTGCTCTATTTGATTTTGTCACTTCAATATGGCTTAAACTATAATCATCTTTATCCAAACTGCTAATTTCAAATGGTATCATTGCATATTGAACATATGCATCTGGAACATCTTCTAAGCTATAATAATTCTCTTCAATACTTTTTCCTATTTCTTCTATAGGAAGTTCCGGTGCCGTTATTTTCGTAGTCCCTTCCTCATTCTTATCCATCCACCAGAAGAAGCCACCGTGTTTCTCTGCATTTACTGCCATCTGCCAGGAACCACCCAGCATTATAACAATCAGTGCCACTGCTGTCACCACAGCAATTCTGTGTTTATGAAAATACCAAAGAAATTGGTGCATCCGCCCTTCCTTTTTCTCAGGCTTCGTTTTGCGGTTCTCCTCACTTTCCTTTCCATCTGCCGCCAGAATTCTTTCCTCTTCCTGACGTTTCTCACAATACTTCCAGAAGCTGTCCAGTGCTTCCTCCACCGGCAATTCTTCCTCTTTCTCTTCACCTTTCAGGCTATCCAACAGCTTCAATAACGTCTGAACTTCATCCGCATCAAATTCCTCGTCGGAAGCCTCCATTGTATACCAGTCTAACCGCTTCGTAACTTCCCTGATCAGACTTTCTTTATCCTGTTTCTTCATTACTGTTCCGTTCCCTTCTCTATCGCATCATCCGGCGTTGCTGCCAAATGACTGTCCCTCTCTATATGTTTTTGTCTCTTTTTTGTCGTTTCTTACAGACTTTTTTTGTTTTTTGTCGAATATTTTTCCATCGTATAGGCATTGAGCTATTTTGCCGCGCAATCTGCTGAGCCGGACACACATGTTGTTCTCGGAAATATTCTCCAGTTTTGCAATTTCCGATATTTTATATCCTGCTACAAAATATCTCGAGAAACGCGTTTTCTCTTCTTCGTCCAGTTCCGTTTCCAGGACCATGTCTAATTCTGCTTTTCCGTATTCGTCTTTCGCAGCAACGTATTCATGGTCATCGTGATCATCCAGTGAGGTTTCACATTCCAGCTTCTTTATTTTCCTGTTGAACTCCTGTATCTTATACCTCGCGGTCTCCAACAGCCATCCCGTCTGATTCGGATGATCTTTCAGAATATCCCATTTCTTGTACGCCAGGTAGAATGTTTCTTGCAGGACATCCTGTGCCAGTGACTTATCAAGTATCCGATATCTGATAAAATTATACACTATGGCTTCATTTCTGCGAAACATTTCATTGAATTCTAGATGATCTACTGCTGTCTCTTCTGTCTTGTTTTTATGCATCTGTCATTCCCCCATATAAATGGTTTCATCCTTCTTAAAAATATTTATTTTATAATTTAACATTTATCCCTGTATTAAATATAGATGGTTTTACGATGTGAGAAAAATTTGTTTTTCATATCTTTATATTTTACTTTTCGTAGATTTTCTGTCAATTTCTTCCTATCGACAAATATCGAAAAATTTTGCTTTTTTTGTTGTTGACAAACGGTATCTCTTTTGTTAGAATGAATCACGGTGATTGCGTTAGTAGTCACGTGATGCTGCTGTGGCTCAGTCGGTAGAGCGTCGCATTGGTAGTGCGGAGGTCACGGGTCCGATTCCCGTCAGCAGCTCTTCTTTAAAAAGTATGATCTTAAAAGTGTTAAACTTTTAAGATCATTTTTTATTTCTCTATTTGATAGCTTCCAACAACTGATGTACGGATACTTCCAGTACTTCCGCTATATCCAATATTACCTCCAGAGAAAACGGCTGGTCACAATTGGGAGCCTCTATTTTGGTAAGGTAACTGATACTGATGCATGCTCTATCTGCCAGTTGTTCCTGCGTAAGACCTCTGAGTTTTCGGTATTTGCAGATTGTCTGACCTATGTTCTTATACTCCTGCGAATGCTTTTGACTCATTTTTCCATCTCCTATATCTACCATTACAATTCTAATAGATAATACGGAAAGGGAAATTTCAGTTATAGTGAAAGTTTTGCATAATAAAAAATACCGGTCTTATTTGTCCGCTATTTACGGATTATTAAGACCGGTATTTGTATCATTCTTTCATTAGCAATTAATCCCGTCGTAGTGTAAACTTTCCTACCAAATCGTTTAATGCATATGCCTGTGCGGATAATTCCTCACTGGTAGCAGACGATTCCTCTGCTGACGCAGAGTTCGACTGCACTACTTCCGATATCTGATTCACACCAAGTTCTGCCTGTTGCATCGCCTGTGCCTGCGTAGCAGACTCTTCACTCAATCGTTTTGCATCTGTCGCAATCTCCTTGACTCCCGTAACGATCTGCTCCAGAGATTCCGCTGCTGCCGCCGCTGCCTGGTTGCCATTCTTGATCTCCTGCAGCGATCCCTCGATCAGGCTTCTGGTATCTACTGCCGACTGTGCACTCTGTTCGGCCAGTTTACGGATCTGTTCTGCCACCACTGCAAATCCCCGTCCGGCTTCTCCTGCTCTGGCAGCCTCAATCGCCGCGTTCAGAGACAACAGGTTCGTCTGACTCGCAATATCTTCAATGTCAGCAATAATATTCTGTATCTTTTTAGATGTTTCATTGATTCGGTCCATTTCCTCCATCAATGACCTCATCTGCATATGCCCTGCATCCGCCTGCTGTGCATAATTCTCAGCCTTTTCCGTCGTCTTCTGCAGTTCACCGGCTGTACGGGACACGGCATCTGTGATATTCGTAATGGTTGCCGTCAGTTCTTCCACAGATCCTGCCTGATCTGTTGCTCCTTCTGCCAACGCCTGGGCAGATTGTGCAAGATTCTCCGATCCTGCTGATACCTGCTTTGCAGCCTCTTCGACCTGCTGTAAGGTGCTGTTCATCTGTCGGTTCATCTTACGCATGGCATCTTTCAGTGCCACAAACTGTCCTACATATTTCTCTTCGATCTTAGTACCGATGGCATAATTACCCTCCGCCATCTGTCCCAACAATTCTCCTGCGTCCGTAATGATCAGATTCAGGTCAGCAGCCATGCCTTTTGCGACCCGTATCATATAGGATATCTCATCTTCCGTGTTTCTGTCAGGGAATGCACTATTCAGATCTCCCTGTGCAAAAGTCTGAAGTCGATCCGCAAGCGCTATCATCGGTTCTTCGATATTTCCTGCCATTTTCTCGCCTAATACTACAGAACTCCAGAAAGAGATCACTACGATAACCAGAATCGCGATCAGCATAAAAAACTCCATATGACGCAGATCTGCCTCCGCCTGATCTCCTTTTTCGACGCACAGGTTCATCAAGTCTACAAATTCCGCGTATATCCGTTCGTACTGTGCGGTCAGATCTCCGGTATCCAGATCCTGCGCCTTCAGATATCCGTCCTCGTCATCGGAAGTAGCCAGTTCCAATACCTGTGCATCCAGTTCCCAGTACCCGTCCAGTTCCTGCAATACTTTATTATAGGCATCCCTGCCTTCGGTGAATTTGATTGAGCGGTTCAATTCATCTATGTAAGTCTCAAACGATGCCTTTTTCTGGTCATGCAGTTCGATCTGCTTTTCTATTACTGCTTCGTCATCATAGCCTACTACTGCACGTAATGCGCTCCGGCTCTCCGAAAATGCCGCGACCGCTTTACCGACATCTCCCTGTGTAAATCCGTATCGGCTCAACGCCTTTTCATACTGCGTTGCTGCGATCAGTAGTGCTATGATTCCAATAATTGCCGCAATCGCACCGATTATTGCTACTTTCACAAATCCCTTCGTCAGTTGCTTTTTAATACCTTGTTGCTTTTGTGTTGCCATATAAAGCTCCCCCCTAGTCTTATCAGTTAAATAAGCTGCCGTGATCTGCATCTATATAACCAATAGTAGCACATCCCCTTTAATTGTTCAATCGTACAAAAGAATTAGAAATCAAATTTGATTACTACTCTAGACCATACTTCTTCCGCATTGCCAGCAACACTTTCGGCTCATTCTTCAGGTACAGTTCTCTGTCTTCCTTACACAGATTCTGGAACGAATACTTCACATATCCCCTGCCAAATGGATCAGAATTAATTTATCCCATATTTCTTTTTCATTGTCTTTAAGATTTCCGGTTCTCCAAACAAGGCAATCTTATCTCCATCACCGCCAGCAATCATACTATTTATCAGCTTTACCAGTTGGCTTTCACCTTCTGCTCTGCCTTCTGCTCTGCCTTCTTCTCTGACGTCGTCATCATGTAACAGTTCTTTCATGTACTCCGACCTCCATTCCTCATTCTTACGTGCCATACGCACTGCTTCATCAATTCTCCGGCTCAGGTCTCCTTCGACCTTCCCGGTTCTGATATAATCATATAACTCCCGCAGATTCTCCGGCACTTTCTCGGGTTCTGCAGCACAGTTATAAAAAATCTTCTCCGTTCCATCCTTCAGGTACAGCTCTCTGTCTTCCTTGCACAAGTTTTGGAACGAATACTTCGCATATCCCCTGCCAAATGGATCAAATGTGCAGAGAAACAGCACTCTTCCCTCCGGCAGTTCCCGATAGGATTTTCCCTTACTCAGATGATCCGTATCCATCGTAGACTGGTAAAATCTGCTCCGTTTCGGCAGTTCCAGCTTCTCCACCGGCTGATGGTTCAGATTCTGCATCTCTGCATCGTACATACGCTTTTTATCCCGCGTATACATATCCAGCCGGACCGGCTTGCCACCCGAAGTATATCGGAATTCCCGCTGTGGCTGGACATCCTCCAGTTCCCCTACCTTTTCTTCTAACAGCCGTTCCAGCACATCCCGGCAGAGCACCTTATCTCCCATCGCCTTGCCAAACATAAAATCATCCGAAATCGTCAGTTCCTCATATCGTTTTACCATTCGTATTCTCCTCTCACACGTATGCAGGAGAATAAACAACGGCAATACGTAGAACAAACGCTCTGTCCTTCATTATCTCCTGCTCTATTGTATTTAATGGGGTAAATAAGCAGGAATTCCTCTGAAGTCACAGATATCAACTTGCGTTGATTTAGAAATTTGAAATAGAAAAAAACTGCTTACAAGCAAAGAATAGCAGACACCTTTATAATTGTCAATGTAGCAAAATAGCCAAATCTGCACTTTGTTAAATTTAGACAATATGGCAGCTATTATAGGTATAAGAACTCTCCCCGGAAGTTGACGTTTATTTTGTGTAGGTAAAGCATGTCAAATGACATAGTCATGCTTTGTGTATAGCCGATACCTGTTTAAAAACTATGCAAAAAATTTATCTTCCAGCATCAAACACAGACAATGATAAATAGGTAGGTGCAGTTTCTGAATCATATAAGTCTCCGTCTGAGGAGCTTTGATACATACATCGCTCATATCCATTAACCTGCTATCTTTTGCTCCAGTCAATCCAATGACCTTCATTCCCTTAGCGAGCGCAGTTGTTGCTGCAAACAACATATTTTTGCTGTTGCCACTGGTGGAAATGCCCAGAAATACATCCACCGGCTTTCCGTAGTCATTAATCTGCTGTGCAAAGCAGAGCAACGGCTCACAGTCATTCATTAAAAACATTAATAAAGTAAATAGGATGAGGTTGCTTTAGCACGGACCAAATTGGGAGACACGGTAGTCCGTAGAATTTCATGAGGTTATACTGTTCGGGTTCACGCAGGATGAAATGGCTGAAAAAATAGACCGTGCCGCTAAATATTATGCAGATATCGAACGCGGCAGCTGCGGTATGAGTGTAGAAACTCTGATGGCGCTTTCCGAAGCTTTAGATATGTCACTGGATTATATTATTTACGGAAAAGAAATCAACGAAAACGGATACCCCGGACAAACAGCCGAAGTATCCGCTATTTTAACTATGCTGGATAATTCCGAACAAAGAGACCGAGATTATGCGCTCAGACTCTTGAAGCTTTTTCTGGCTTATCAAAAATAAAGTCCTGACTAGTTAAATCCGAACAGCTTCTGACAGATCTTGTATCCTTCCACAGAAAGCTTACGGCCGCCTCTTCCGGGCAGGTTCATGGTTCCGCCCATGATGCCGTTACGCATCCATAGGTAGAGTCTCTTGTCTTTTTCTTTCAGGTACTCCCACAGTTCTTTCTTTTTCTCCAGATGCTCAGGAGTGCCGGAACGGATCAGTAGCACAGAGGATACGGTCATGATGATCTCTAAATAATTGCGCATATACTGATACAGGCGTCTGTTTTTGACCAGTTCTGCTTTTCTGCCTACCAGATAATCGATCATCAGCCTGGTCACACGGATCTGCTGGTCGATCCTGGAGATCATGACCGTCTCGTTCACGGACTGATCCTGTCTTCCTATATAATATCTGTAGAAATTCACATCCAGATAATACATATTCTTCACATAGGGAAGCGGCTCGAATACATACAGATTATCTACATAGAAGGTATGCTCGGGAAGCTTCAGTCCGCATTCCTGGAGCAGCCTGGTACGGAAGATCACGGAATGCATCAATATGTAATGTCCCTTGATAAAATGATGGCAGTCTGCCCAGGTAAACATCTTCTCCACCGGCAGAATATGGCGATACTGGATCACCTTTTTACGGCGCTCGCCTTCTTTTTCATAAACATAATTGCTGATGAGCATGTCCAGTGCCTGACCGCCTCCTGCCAGCTCCCGCAGAGTGTCCAGAATCTTAAAATATGCATCCTGCTTCACCCAGTCATCGCTGTCCACTACTTTAAAATACAGTCCCTTGGCATTGGCGATTCCGGTATTCACTGCGGAGCCATGTCCTCCGTTCTCCTTATGGATAGCACGGACAATGGTAGGGAACTGTGCCTCATATTCATCTGCGATCTCTGCGGTACGATCCTTGGTGGATCCGTCATCAATGATCAGGATCTCTACATCCTCACCGCCGACGAGCAGAGAATCAATACATTTTCTCATATACTTTTCAGAATTGTAGCAGGGAATTGCTATGGAAAGTAATTTCATATCGCTGTCCTTTCTTATATACAATGATACCAGTGTCAAAAGGTCTAAGCCCACATGAGCTTGCTCATAAGTCGATGAAAGACCTTGTGTAGGATCGTTCCGTGCTGCCGCCCGGCTGTCAGCCTTCCTCTCTTGGGATTCCAAGCTGCATGCGTAGACCCTTCGCATAGACTGCAAATGCCGAAGGAATGGGATATCTGTCTTTCGTCTCCCGGGGTTCAATATAGATCCAGTCTGCAGAATCCGGTCCCGCCTTCTTCGGTGCGAGCTCATCCACCCGGATGAGGTATCCCTTCATATGCCATTCCCTGTGGGAGAAAATATGCTTTGCATCCTCTAACGGCTGGATCCTGAGTACCTGCAGTCCGTTCTCTGTCAGATATTCCTTCACTTCTTCCGCCGTACAGAATCCCTTCATTGACGGAAACTCATACATTCCGGCGAGCAGCCCCTTAGCCGGCCGCTTGTGCAGCACCGCAAGCTCCGCATCCCGGATAATGAGGATCGTCTTCTCCTCTATGGTCCGTTCCTTTGCCTTTGCCTTATTCGGGTACTGTTGCTGCGTTCCATCTTCGTATGCCAGACAGATCTGCCTGAGCGGACACTCCTCACAATGAGGGGCACCGTTTGGAATACACACGCAGGCTCCGATCTCCATCATTGCCTGGTTAAAATCCCCGGGTCTGTCCTTCGGTATAACCTCCCACAGATCCTTCTCCACGGACTTTTTCACCTTGTCCTCGGAGATGCACCGCTCATCCTTACGTATTCTGGAGATCACTCTGAGCACATTGCCATCCACCGCCGGATTCGGTCTTCCGTAAGCAATAGAAGATACAGCTCCCGCCGTATAGCTTCCGATTCCTTTTAATTTCAGCAATTCTTCATAAGAATCCGGCATTCTGCCGCCGTAGTCTTCCACGATCTGAATTGCCGCTTTCTGAAGGTTCCGCACCCTGTTATAATAGCCCAGACCTTCCCACAGCTTTAACAGAGTCTCCTCCGGCGCTTCCGCTAATGCTGCGATATCCGGCAGGGTATCCATGAATCTCTGAAAATAGGGCTTCACCGCTTCCACTCTGGTCTGTTGTAGCATGATCTCAGAGACCCATACGCGATAGGGTGTGGGCTGTTCTCTCCAGGGAAGGATCCTGCGATTATTATCATACCATTTTAAAAGTGGTTTGGGAATCGCAAGAAGGTCACCTTTCCTAAAGATTTCCTTAAAATCTGTTAAATTTTCACTAATGTCTATCTCAGACGATTGCATTCAAACTTCTCCATGGTGAGCAGGCAGTTTTTCAGTTCTTCATAACGCTCCTCCGTCTCACCGTCATTTACTTCGATATCGCAGGCGATCGCCATGGTCGTGATCATCTCATCGGTGATCCGGTGATGTAATCCTGCGAGAATATTTAACTTCTGCTCATAAGAATCCGCATCCAGGAATTCCAGTACCAAAGGATCCAGTTCGGGCTCCTCCGGCTGTGTCTCTACAGATGCCGGCTGTGCTGTTGCCTGTGCTGCCACAGTCGCCGCGTCCTGCACCGTTGCTGCCTGCGCTGTCCAAATCGCCGCGTCCTGCGCTGTTGCTGTCGGCACTGCCTGTGTTGTCGTCTGCCCACCGTTCACTTCATCGTTCTCACGTGTCTGTCTGTCTGCATCCGCACCCTGTAATTCAAAACGGAATCTCTGCTGTACCTCAGGGTATTTGACCTTATCCACTTCGCTCGTAAACATCGCAAGCGGTCTCGCATAGGTCTTGAAATCTCCATACATTGCCTGATAGATCACCAGCTGCTCTCCGGTCTCCGAATGCTGTGCTATCGTGACGATCTGGTACAGATTCCCTTTAAAATGCTTATATATCTCATGTGGTTTGGGAATAAATGTCATCTGTCCTTCTCCTTTCCCATCGCCTCTGCTGCGGCATATGGTAACAGTATAACCCCTATTTTGAAAAATGTCATGTCTCCCTTAAAAATCTGTCAAAAGATATTCGTAAGAGATGCTGTAACTGCCGGAAGCATTGCATGCCTGCATAAGCTCTGCACTGAAAGCTTCCCGTTCCTCTTCGCTCATGTCATTGATCCTCTTATGATGGATCGTGAAAGTATACTCCGGATCGCCGTCTGCATCTGTCACATACGTCAGAGTCACGCCGCTGTTCGTATACCCGTTATTCTTCAGATATTGTCTTACATCCGTAAGCAGCTGCTGTTCCTGCACTCTGTTCTCCACCCGCTGTGCCTCATCCCGGCTTTCGCTTCTGGCTGTTCCTCCCACGCATAATACAATGATCAGGATCAATACAACAGTGACAACATAAAATGCAACATTGGAAACAGCCTGTCTTCTCATAATCTATACCTCTTTCTATTCATACATGATACTTTTTCCATCGGGTCATCCCCGATCTGACAGGTATAGACTACTCTTTTTTTAGTCCGTTAAAACTCTCTTATTTATTCAAAATATTCCGCCCCGGCCGCCTCCACCGCGGCCTTCAGCCCGAGTGCCGACATCCTCGTGGCACCGTTGCCCCAGATGATCATCTGCTCCAGGGCATCTGAGGTGGCTACCGTCACGCGGTATTTCTGCGGTTTTGCTCCCAACTCATGCGTGGTGCGCTCAATATACTGGTCTGCGGTCTCCGCTTCCTTCGTATAGACCACTTCTATATTATGATATTTCATGGTGGATCCGGGATTCCCCTTCACCTTATAAGCATCGTAGACCAGGATCAGCCGGCACCCCTGATAGCCCTGATAATTGCACAGGATATCCATCAGCTTATCCCTGGCGCTGTCCAGGTTGATCTTCGACAGCTCCCGCAGCTCCGGCCATGCAAAAATAATATTATAGCCGTCCACCAGCAGATATTCTTCCGGTTTTTCCTGAGGGCCTGCTTTGGTCTTCGGTGTCCGCACGCTGTCCGTCTGGCTGCTCGTATAGTTGCTGCGACTGCCGGAAGAAGTATGATATCTTCGGAATCTGTGGGAATCCTCTTCCCTTTTCCCATAGGTCCGGCGGAAGATCTCTTCGATCTCCTCCTGGGATATGACACGCTCTGTGCCGCCGCCCGTCTGACGTACAGCTCCCTGCCGTCTGTTCACTGCCGGCATTCCCTGTAAGGCGTCATCACCAGACTCTGCATCCTCCTCCGGATCCGGCACCCAGCCGCTCTCCACATGGGCATATTCCGGCACCTGATCCCAGGGCACCTGGAACCCGGCCCCGTGAGCGCAGAATACGGAACCGGTAGGATTGGCAGTATCCGCCTCCGGATCGTAATCCGTCTGTGTCATCACCTCTTCCGTATTATGGCAGGGCTCGTACCCCTGCAGGCTGCAGGACAGTCTGCCGTGTCCTTTGGTATAGGAAGCTACTTCTCTGGCGTAATCCCGCATGGTTGCCACCGGAACACTGCCCGTCAGTACGCTGTTGTTTCCTTCGGTCACAGGCGGATCGAAGCGTCCGTTCATCCTGGTGATATCTGACATTGCCCTGCCGAGATTCTCTGTCGGTACTTCCAGCCGATAGGAAAACCACGGCTCAAGCAGAATACTTTTTCCACTGCGCAGTCCCTGGCGGATGGCGCGATAAGTTGCCTGCCGGAAATCCCCGCCTTCCGTATGCTTAGTATGTGCTTTCCCGGCGATCAACAGTATCCGAAGATCTGTGATCTCCGATCCGGTGAGCACTCCCACATGCCTTTTTTCCTCCAAATGAGTCAGGATCAGTCTCTGCCAGTTCCGATCCAGCATATCCTCACTGCATGCAGATGCGAACTGCAGTCCGCTGCCCCGTTCACCGGGTTCTAGCAGCAGGTGCACTTCCGCATAATGTCGCAGGGGTTCAAAATGGCCGATGCCTTCCACCGGCTCCGCCAGCGTCTCCTTATAGACAATGCTTCCCGCATCGAATTCCGCTTCCAGTCCGAAGCGCTCCCACAGGATATTTTTCAGGATCTCCATCTGCACCTGCCCCATGACCTGCATATGGATCTCCCGCTTTTCCTCCTGCCATAATACATGTAACTGCGGCTCCTCTTCTTCCAGCTGTCTGAGCTTTCCGAGCGCTGTCACCGGATCCACATCCGGGGGAAAACTCAGTCTGTATGTCAATACCGGTTCCAGCACCGGTGCCAGATTCTCGCTCTCATAGCCCAGTCCCTGTCCTGCAAATGTCTTCGTAAGTCCCGTGACCGCGCAGACTTCTCCCGCCGGCACGCTGTCTGCGGTCTCATAGCTTCCTCCATTGTACAGGCGCAGCTGGTCTGCCTTTTCCTCCCAGGTCTCTTCCCCGGCACTGCTTTTCTGATTACCGATCATCATTTTGACCCGAAGCGTCCCTCCGGTGACTTTCAGATACGTCAGACGGTTCCCCGCCGTATCTCTGCCGATTTTATAGACTCTGGCTCCAAACTCCTGTGAATATTCCGGTTCCGGCAGATAGAAATTCAGCCCGTCCAACAGCTTTTCTATGCCTTCCTGCCTTAATGCCGATCCAAAAAAGCAGGGAAACAGCCTCCGCTGCGCCACAGTGAGTGCCATGCTCTCCGGCTGCAGGGCTCCGGTCTCCAGATATTCCTCCATCAGTGCTTCGCTGCACATAGCGGCATGTTCCAGTTCCTGCTCACGGTTTTCCCCGTATTTCTCCTGCGCCATGATATTTTCAACGGTTACAATATTGCCATCCAGCTTACTTTGCAGTTCGGTCAGTATTTTGTCCCGCTCGGTGCCCGGCTGATCCATTTTATTTACGAATAAAAATACCGGAACCTCATACCTTTTCAACAATCTCCACAGTGTGTATACATCCCCCTGCACACCGTCGCTGCCGTCGATCACAAGGATTGCTGCGTCCAGTACCTGCAGTGTCCTCTCCATTTCAGCGGAAAAATCCACATGCCCCGGGGTATCTAACAGAGTGATATCCACATCTTTCCACCGGATTCTCGCCTGCTTGGAGAAGATTGTGATGCCTCTCTTCCTCTCCATGTCCCCATTGTCCAGAAATGCATCTCCATGATCCACTCTTCCTGCCTTGCGGATCGTTCCGCAGGTATATAAAAGGCCTTCCGCCAGTGTCGTCTTGCCGGCATCCACATGTGCCAGAATTCCTATAATTAATTTCTTCATTCTTATCGTTAACCCTTCTATGCCAGGTTCCTGTTGCTTCAGGATTCTTACTGTTTGCTTAGATTTCTACTGTTTCCTTAGGTTTCTACTGTTTTCTTAGGTTTCTACTGTTTCCTTAGGTTTCTACTGTTTGCTTAGATTTCTACTGCTTGCTTAGATTTCTACTGCTTGCTTAGATTTCTACTGTTTGCTTAGGTTTCTACTGTTTGTTTAGATTTCTACTGTTTGCTTGGGTTTCTACTGTTTGCTTAGGTTTCTACTGTTTCCTTAGGTTTCTACTGTTTCCTTAGGTTTCTACTGTTTCCTTAGATTTCTTATCGCTTTATTATTGATTTCTTATCACCTTATTATCTGTTTCTTGTCTATCCCTTATCTGTTTCTTCCCGCCTTTTTACCGCTTCTTTATCTTTACAATCTACGATACTATATTTTTTCCGTTTTTCCAACTGTTTTATCTATCTTGAGGATGTCAATCTTGCGGATGTCATTGCAAATCCGCTTACAGATAGGCTATAATCATAGCATACTTTCCATTAACAGGAGGAGCTATGATCAAATTGATTGCAACCGACATTGACGGTACGCTTCTAAAAGACGGTACGCTGATGCTGGATCCCGAATATATGACTGTGATTGATAAACTCACCGAAAAAGGAATCATTTTCGTTGCCTGTTCCGGCAGACAATTTATCAGTGAACGGAAGCTTTTTGCTCCTATACGGGATAAGCTTCTCTATATCACGGACGGCGGCACGGTAGTCCGTACCCCGCACAAAATTTTAAAAGTCCACACTCTGCCCGAAGATGTCTGGCATGGGATGTGCGAAACAGTCCGAAACAACCTGCCGGACTGTGATTGTTTTATTGCCACCCCGGACTATTGTCTGGCGGAAGATGCCGGAAGCCGCATGTTCCGATGGCTCACAGATTCCTACGGATATGATATCCGCGAAGTTCCGGATCTGTTAAAAACACCTGTGGACAACGTGATCAAATTCACTGTATATCACCCTTCGGCATGTGAAGAAATGTGCGCCCCTCTTTTCACTCCCACCTGGCAGACCAAGGCTAAAATCGCTTCCTCCGGCAAAGAATGGATGGACTGTAACCCGTTAGGTGTCAACAAAGGAACCGCTATTCGGTTTTTGCAGAAATATCTCGGCATTGCCCCGGAGGAGACCTGCACGTTCGGTGATAATCTGAATGACATCGAAATGCTTGAGAGCGCCGGAACCAGCTATGCGGTATCCAACGCCAGAGAGGAAGTAATTGCTGCCGCAAAGGGAACCTGCGCACCATACTGGGAGAACGGTGTGCTGCAAGTATTAAAAACTTTTCTCTAAGCTTGACACTGTCACGATAAAGCAATATAGTAAGGAAGTAAATATTATATTCCGCTAGGGGAGCGCATCGCTGAGATTGAAGTGCTGTAAAACTATGCCATCACTTCTAACCCTCACTACTTGAACCGGATAATACCGGCGTAAGGAAGCATAGATTTCATGCAGTTATCGTCTACATATGCACTGCTGATAACAGTGTATGAGAACCGTACATTATAAGAGTGCCGTTCAAGACTGTAATTTTGCATGGATACGATGTTGTCCCTCCTCGCGCATACGAAGGAGGATTTTTTTATGTTGTACAATGTTGTTGTGAATGACTGGGGCGAGACTACTTATGTCCCCACCGCTCTGGGCAATGTCCTGTTAGTGGTTGTCCTGATCGCTCTGCTGGCTGTGGCCGTTATATTTGCCCGTAAGCAGAGAAATAAGACCGGGGCTGACGACGGTGACCGGAAAATGGCTCACGGTAAGCTGACCGTAAAGCAGCTGGCTTTTTGCGCTATGGCAATCGCTCTTGGAACCGTGCTGTCTAACATCAAGCTGTTCCATTTTCCTACCGGCGGCTCCATTACACTACTGTCCATGCTGGTGATCTGCCTGCCCGGTTACTGGTTCGGTCTGGGTGCAGGTATTGCCACCGGCGTAGCTTACGGTGTGTTACAGCTTCTCATCGATCCTTATGTATTGTATCCCATGCAGTTGATCGTTGATTACATTTTGGCTTTCGGCGCTCTGGGATTGTCCGGTCTCTTCTCCAATGCGAAGTTCGGACTGCTGAAAGGATATATCACCGCTGTGCTGGGCAGATATGTATTCGCCGTGATCTCAGGATGGATCTTCTTTGGCGCGTATGCCTGGGAGGGCTGGGATCCCCTGCCCTATTCCCTCGCCTACAATGCGATCTATATCTTCGCTGAAGCGGCAGTAACATTACTGATCCTGTCCGTGAAACCGGTACAGAATCTGTTCTCGAAGTTAAAACAGATGGCTTTAAATGATTAGGTAGATTGAGAGTTACGAGCCATGCAAAAATAGAACGGAATACCTCGGTGGGAGCTTGCTCACACAAGAGGTTGTTTCGTTCTATTTTTATACTGTGCGTCCAACGGACACACTCGACAGCCGTCAATGAAATAAATGTGGAGCGCCCTTTGCGACACATTTATGAATTGGGTGCATGGCTCGTAACGTAAGGTTGCCGTAGACCGGACAAATTCCGCCTGTACCCATTCTTTTGCCTCAGTGTGGGCACAGGAGATAGGATCAAGCTTCTCTGTACCCTTCTTCCGCCTCAACGTGGGCACTGGAGATAGGATCAAGCTTCTCTCTACCCTTCTTCCGCTAAACTACTACCGGGGCTTAATTAATTAGATTTGTTGATTACGCCCCGCGTAACAAATAAGACCGGGGCTTAATTGACTAAATTTGTTGATTACGCCCCGCGCAACATAGACTACCGGGGCTTAATTGACTAGATTTGTTGATTACGCCCCGCGCAACATAGACTGCCGGGGCTTAATTAATTAGATTTGTTGATTACGCCCCGCGTAACGTAAACTACCGGGGCTTAATTAATTAAATTTGTTGATTACGCCCCGCGCAACATAGACTACCGGGGCTTAATTAATTAGATTTGTTGATTACGCCCCGCGTAACGTAAACTGCCGGGGCTTAATTGACTGAATTTGTTAATTAAGCCCCGCGTAACAAATAAGACTGGGATTGGTGCGCAAGTGCCCACACCCGGTCTTTCTTGTTCTCTAGCGTGGCTATGCTTTCGTAGCTCTCCAGTTTGGTGTAAAAACCCTAAAAACAATGAATTCCGTACAAAAAAGTTCCTAAATTAGGAATTTTTGTACGGAATTTCTTCATTTTGCACGCTCAGCGAAAATAACAGCTTTTTACATGGCAAAATCTCATGTTTTTGTATTTTTTTAGCAAAAAATGGCGTTTTTAATACAAACAGAACTCCCCGAGCGGCCGACGGCTATGCTTTCGTAAACTCTCAATTTATTTCGTGTTCTTCATAACATCCTTATTCTTCACGAGGTAATCGATCAAAGACACCACAGTGAGGATCAGTGCGATCCACATAATGATATCCGTAAGGATCTGTAACTGCGGGAAGTTGGCAATCATCAGGCAGATCATGACCATCTGGAAGGTGGTCTTGAACTTGCCCCAGTAGCTTGCGGCAATGACTACACCATTGTCGGAGGCGATCAGGCGGAAGCCGCTGATGATGAACTCTCTGGCGATGATAATGATGACCACCCAGGAAGGGATACGGTTCATCTCGATCAGTGCGATCATGGCGGAACATACTAACAGCTTATCAGCCAGGGGATCCATGAACTTACCGAAGTCGGTGATCAGATTATATTTTCTTGCAATCTTACCGTCGATCAGATCAGTGAGGCTGGCAATGATAAAGATGACCAGTGCGATCATATCCGTCACGAAAGTGTTCTCGCCGAACCATCCGGCATGGCCTCCCAGTAACAGGATAATAAACGGTACAATCAGGATCACGCGAAAAATAGTCAGCTTGTTGGGCAGATTCATTTTACTCATGGTATATTTCTCCTATCAGATCATATTCATTGGAACCGGTGACCAGAACCTTGACAAAATCTCCGGTCATCAGATTCGCTGAAGTATTCACGAACAGATAGCCGTCCACATTGGGGGCATCTCTGTATGTTCTTGCAACATAAGTCTCTTCGTCCGCAACCTTGCCCTCGATCATTACAGTCAGGATGTGTCCTACCATATCCTCTGCCTTGTCAAAAGCGATTGCCTGCTGTAATTCCATCAGTTCATCTCTCCGGAATTCCTTGACTTCCTGCGGCACCTGGTCTTCCATGGTGGCAGCGGGAGTATCTTCCTCCTGAGAATACGGGAATACACCCAGACGGTCGAATTCCATCTCATTGACAAAACGATACAGCTCCTCGAAATCCTCCTGGGTCTCTCCGGGAAATCCGCTGATCAATGTGGTACGTAAGCAGATATCGGGGATCTTCTCCCGAAGCTTCCCAATGATGGCACGAAGCTCTGCCTGGTCAGTACGTCTGCCCATTCGCTTCAATACATTGTCGGAAGCATGCTGGATGGGAATATCCAGATAGTTACAGACCTTGGGTTCTGCTGCAATAGCATCGATCAACTCATCTGTGATCTCCTCCGGATAACAGTATAAAATACGGATCCAGTAGATACCGGGGATCTGTGCCAGCTCATGTAAGAGTCCGGGCAGTTCCTTTTTCCCATACAGATCCACACCGTACAGCGTGGTCTCCTGTGCTACCAGGATCAGCTCCCGTACGCCCTTATCCGCAAGTTCTCTGGCTTCTTTTAACAGACTCTCCTTGGGAACGCTGCGGTAATTGCCCCTGACCTTCGGAATAATACAGTAGGTGCAGTGTTTGTCACAGCCTTCTGCAATTTTCAGATACGCAAAATGTCCGCCTGTAGTGACAACACGGTTGGTCTCTGTCACAGGGGCGGCATTGATATCTTCATAATGGTTCTGTTTCTGTCCTGCCAGGATCTCCTCCAGGGCAGCTACGATCTCATCAATAGCAGTGGTTCCGATAATGGCGTCCACCTGCGGGATCTCCTTCTGGATCTCCTCGCGGTAGCGCTGGGCAAGACACCCGGCAGCGATCAGTGCTTTGACCTGTCCGCTGTCCTTCAGTTCTCCCATCTGTAATAATGTATTAATACTTTCTTCCTTGGCATCGCCGATAAAGCAGCAGGTGTTTACCACTACAACATCTGCCTCTGCTTCATCATCCGTGAAAGTATAACCTTTTTCCTGGAGCATGCCAAGCATCTTCTCAGAATCGACAAGGTTCTTGTCACAGCCCAGGGATACAAACAATATCTTCATGCGTCTTATGCTTCCTCATCATCACCAAGGATCTTGATCTTACCCTGATTCAGCTCTTCTACTGCGATAGACAGGGGCTTATCCACCTTGGCGGTTACCAGAGGCTCGTCGCCTGCGATGATCTGTCTTGCTCTCTTGGCAGTTGCCATAACGATAGAATAACGGCTGTTGACTACGGGTGCTTCACCGGGTTCTACCTCGCTGTTTACTACTTTCATTAAGTCGGTATAAGAGGGATGTAACATTTTATTTTGCTCCTTTCGCGAAACCTTTCAGTTCCTCTCTGATCTCTGTGATAAATTCTACACGACGGGACGGTACATTTTTCGCTGCTTCCACATACTTCTGTACCGCTGCAGCGCACTCGTCCAGATCGTCGTTCACTACTATATAATCATAGGCGTCCATGCCTTCTGATTCTTCATAAGCCCGCGCCAGTCTCTGTGCGATCACATCGGCTGTCTCGGTTCCTCTGCCCACCAGTCTCTTCTGCAGCTCTTTGGCACTGGGAGGGGTAACGAACAGTAACAGGCTCTCCGGGAACTGTTCCTTGATCTTCATGGCTCCCTGAATCTCGATCTCTAAGATCACATCCTTGCCTGCCTGCATCTGCTCTTCCACATATGCTTTCGGCGTTCCGTAATAATTGCCGCAATACTGAGCATACTCGATAAATCCGTTTTTTGCAATATTTTCTTCAAATTGTTCTCTGGTGCGGAAGAAATATTCTCTTCCGTCCTGTTCTCCTTCACGCGGTCCTCTGGTAGTCATGGAGATAGACAATGCATAATTGTCATATTCCGATAACAGCTTTTTCACCAGTGTTCCTTTGCCGGCTCCGGAGAATCCGGAGATCACCATCAATATTCCCTTATTCTGCATCTTCTTCACTGTCCTCTTTTTCTTCGTCCGGCCACAGCGCCTGTGCTCTTCCCGCAATCGTCTCGGGTAAAAGTGCAGACAGCACGATCTGACTGTTCTCCATGACCAGGACGGATTTCGTCCTGCGTCCCTGTGTGGCATCGATTGCAGTCCCGGATTCTTTTGCCTTCTGAACCAGACGTTTGATAGGTGCGGATTCCGGACTTACTATAGCGATGATCTTATCTGTATTCACAATATTTCCAAATCCCACATGGATCAGTCGGTTCATTGTATCGCCTTTCGTGGCCATGCAGTTCCCATTCGCATAACCGCACGATATCGTGCTTCCCGCTGCTTTGCAGCACATTATTCAATATTCTGTATCTGCTCTCTGACTTTTTCGATCTCGGTCTTTAACTCAATGGCACAGTTGGAGATCTCCAGATCATTAGACTTGGACAGAATCGTATTGGCTTCGCGATTCATCTCCTGCGCCAGAAAGTCTAATTTTCTTCCGATGCTGCCACCGGCTGCCAGTGTATTCTTCGTGGTCTCAATGTGGCTGCGCAGTCTCACCAGTTCTTCATCCACGCACACCTTATCCGCGAAGATCGTCACTTCCGTGAGAAGTCTTCCCTCGTCCACCGCGGTATCACAAAGCAGTTCCTTCACCCGGTCTTCGAGTCTCTGACGGTACTCCATGATGATCTGGGGAGAACGCTCTGTAATGAAATCTACCAGCTTCAGCATGCCGTCCAGTTTCGCGATCAGATCATCCCGAAGATGTTCCCCTTCGGTGATCCGGGTCTGCACAAACATCTCGCAGGCACCCTTTAAGGCTCTCTGTAGTTCCTTCCACAGCTCTTCCTCGTCGATATCCTGCTCTTCCATCACGAAGACATCCGGATACTTCGACAGGGTGGACACCCTGATATCACAATCCAGATCAAAATCGCTGGCCATCTGCTTCAGATATCCCAGATACTCCGCTGCCAGTTCCTTGTTGTAACGGACGTTGGACGTATTCTCGGAAAAATCTTCATAAGTAATGAACAGATCCACTTTACCTCTGGAAATGTAATTCTTCAGTTCACTGCGGATCGCAGACTCGAAGAAATTCAGCTTCTTCGGCATTTTGATGTTCACGTCAAGGTAGCGATGATTCACAGACTTCATCTCTACGGTAAACTTTCTGTTATTCTCGGCAGTCTCACATCTGCCAAATCCCGTCATACTCTTGATCATAGCTTCTCCTGTTGTAAGGGCGCGTAAAGCCTTCCACATTTTACGGTTTGCATTCTATTATAGAATAAAAAAGCTCTTTCCGTCAAGTACAGCTGCCCTATTTCCACTCGTCATAATGCTCCAGAAAATGATGTTTCACGCCATCCTCTTTATAGGCGATGATCGTGCGCAGGTTGACATTCTCCACGCTCTTGAAAATATTCCCTTCGATAAAGGGATTGGTCTGCTTCAGGGAAGCGATCAGGTTCTTGATCTCCATACGTTTGGAGGGACTGCTGCCATCGGTACGGCAGGTGGTACAGGTATCGGTAAATCGGCATGCACACTGGATAAAATGCAGATCATTGTAATCTCTCCAGTGTTTGATGTCGTCCTCGCGGATCAGATACATGGGACGGATCAGCTCCATACCCTCGAAATTCGTGCTGTGGAGCTTCGGCATCATGGTCTGCACCTGTCCGCCGTACAGCATCCCCATGAGGATCGTCTCGATGACGTCATCATAATGGTGTCCCAGGGCGATCTTATTGCACCCCAGCTCCTTTGCATGACTATACAGATAGCCCCTGCGCATTCGCGCACACAGATAGCAGGGGCTATCCTCGATATCATACACCGCATCAAATATCTGGGATTCAAAAATCGTGATGGGAATGTCCATCAGCTTCGCATTGTTCTCGATGATCTTGCGGTTCGCCTCGCTGTAACCGGGATCCATCACTAAAAATACCAGTTCAAAGGGGAACTTGTTGTGACGCTTCAGCTCCTGGAACAGCTTTGCCATCAGCATGGAATCCTTACCGCCGGAGATGCATACGGCGATCTTGTCATTCTCCTGTATCATGTCGTACTCATTGATAGCTTTGGCAAATCGGGAAAACAGGACTTTATGGAATTTTTTGCGGATGCTTTTTTCAATCTCCCGTGCCCGCTCGTTTTCTTTTTCTCCGGGCTGTTCCTTCTGCATCAGGTTCAGAAGCCACCCGGTATAGCCGCCCTGTAAGCTGTATACATCCATTCCCTGTTCCCGGAAATATTCTGCTGACACTTTACTGTTCTGTCCACGGCTGCAATACAGGATCACCTTTTTATCCCCTGCTGCCGCAGCCAGCTTGTCCACCAGTTCACATTCGGGGATTGCAATGGCTCCGGGAATTATTCCATAGTTTACTGCTTCATCCCCTCTGGTATCCACCAGGATGTATCGGTCAAGGTCCCGGGACTGTAATTCTTCCCATGTGATCTCAATGGGGTGTATTGTCTCTTTTTCTTCCATTTTTATATTCCTTTACTCTGCCCGAACAGGCAGTCTATTGTTTTTCCTCTCTCAGTCTGCTACACTGTTGTTAAAAATATGGTAACTGAACCGTTACATTGCAGTTACATTACATTCATAGAAAGGCATACAAATGATTCCTTATACTACTTTAGATTCCATTATAGCCCAAATGCCCGAACGCACCGGGCACACTCTGTTAGATGAAAACCAGGGGTGTGTAAACGGTTGTCGCATGGGCGTATCTCTCTATCGCAGCACAGAATATCACATGCCGCAAAAGCATGACGATCAGGAAGGCTTCTTCGTATTGGACGGAAAAGGATATGCTCTCGTCGGTGGCAAAGAAATCCCTCTGCTGCCCGGTACCGCCTTTATGGTACCTGCTCACACGGATCATGTGATCAGACGGGATCCCTCCTGTGACTGCTGTAAGGTACTGTGGTTCCATGCCGCAGTAGAATGATCCTCAGTCCCCACATACCACCAGAAGCTCCGGCAGCTGTGCCTGAAGCTCTGTCAGACTGTCACACTTTTTATCTACCAACGCAAGAATCTCTTCTGTGGGCGGCAGTTGGTCCGGCACCATCACCGTATATAAGCCTGCCGCATAGGCGGATCGGATACCGTTGAAGGAATCCTCCACTGCCAGTGCCTGTCCGGGTGCAACGCCCAGCTCCTCGCAGGCCTTCAGATAAATATCCGGTGCAGGCTTGCCGTGTTCCACCATGTCGCCGCAGATAATTTTCTGAAAATAAGATGTGATACCTGCTCTGTCCAGATGCTCCATGACTGCCGCTTTTCGTGTGGAAGAAGCCAGTGCTACGGGAATCCCCTGCTTTTTTAAATACTCCAGGATCTCATGCACCCCCGGCTTCTCCGGAAGGCCATCCCGTTCTTCCTTTTCCTTAAATCTACGGCTGCAGTCCTCATGCAATTCTTCAAAGGAGATATCAATGCCCTGCTCTGCCTTTGCTGCCTCGAATACTTCCTTCGTGCCCTGTAAGGTTCTGCCGATGCAGGCTTTGGAGATTTCATCCACATTTTTAAGTCCCGTAGGCTCTGCCGCTTCTCTCCAGCACTCCATGTAGATTCTCTCAGTGTCAAATAACACACCATCCATGTCAAATATCACTGCGGTTATTGTTGTCTTCATAATTCTCCTCACATCCAGAGCACCATCGGATTGTTACCCATACCGATGATCCCCATCATTTTGCGCGTAAATAGTAATCGATGATATCTGTCTCTTCCATGGAAATATAAGTTCCGTACATGGCTATGTTGCAGCACAATACCCTGCTTCCCGCAGGGAAGATCATCTCATATCCTTTGGACGAAGCCAGCCCCGGATATCTGTCATCCGCTCTTCCATAGGAAAAATAAGCAGCGGAATTACCTATCTTCAAAGGTTTCGGTGCCCCAATCCCTCCGGCGATCAGAGCCTCGTCCTTTTTCCATTCAAAAAAGCTCCAGTTCTTTTTCTCTCCGAGTTGCCTTGGTTCTCTGCTTCGTTCCGTCAGCAGAATCTTACCCTGTGTATTTAAAAATGTCAATGCTCCCGTCTTTTTATCCACACGGATCTGGGCATATCCCGCTGTAATTTCCACCAGGGAAGGATTCTCCCGCACCGTGCATCTGAGGTCTCCTGCTGCCGTCACCGCCGCTTTCGTGAATTCACGACACTGCCCTTTGGCAAAACAAATCCGGAACAGATCCACCGCAAGGGGTGTGATCCGCAAGGTTCCGTAACTACTCAAAAGATCCACATAGCCCTTGCCCTTCATGACCATGCGCACAGCGCAGTCGATCCTGGAATGTCCGGCGGGCATCAGTGTTTTGGCATCCGGCATATCGCCGTACTCGCCGTTATTTTCTACCATCCGCGGCTCCTGTCTGCCGGTTGCTCTGCCAGCATTGCCGTTTCCTGCCCCGTATACTTTCGCAGGTGACGGCTGTCCCGTCCGCCTCGATTCAGGTCCCCCTGACTTTCCTGCTTTCTTCGGTGTAGCGCCGTCCGTTGTCCCCTGACTGTTTCTTGTCACGATGATCTTCTTTGGGCCGTAACGCTCTCTGGCCACACGTTCCTTTTCTGCTTCCTGTGCCCTCTGTCTGTAGATCTCTTCTTTTGTCTTCTCCGACTCTGCCTGTTTTACCACCGTTTTCATCGGCTTCTTCTGGGCATCTGCGGCAAGGCGCATTCTCTGCTTCTGCTCTGGGGATACCGGATCTACGATCAGTCCGGTGAGTTTCCCCCGGTACAGCACCGTCAGTTCATGCAGGGCTCGGGTGGCTGCCACGTACAGCCGCTTCACATACCCGTCTTCCACCGGGTAATCTTCCTCCGAGGCATTGAAGATCAGTACTGCATCGAATTCCAGACCTTTGGTGTATTTTAACGGAAGTACCATGACGCCCTCGCCGATCTCCCATTTTCCCGCATCTCCGGTATTCAGTTCCACGCTGCCCTGTAAGGCTGCTGTTACTTTTTCCGCCTCCGCTTCGTCAATGCAGACTACGGCAATGGTATCCAGCCCCTTGCTCTGCCATGCTTTGATGATCTGCTCCGCCTGTGTCACCTGCTCTGTAAAATCCACACATTTTTTCACCGTGACTGGTTCCCCATGACGTATGATGGGCTCCACCGGATAGACCGGAAAACTTCCGTGATACAGAATGTCCGTGGCAAACTCCGAGATTTCCACCGTGTTACGGTAGCTTTTCTGCAAAAT
This sequence comes from Simiaoa sp., assembly GCF_051972595.1. NCBI lineage: Bacteria > Bacillati > Bacillota > Clostridia > Lachnospirales > Lachnospiraceae > Simiaoa > Simiaoa sp. The sequence continues at coordinate 23,918 of NZ_JBOKRY010000010.1, forward strand.
GCCGAAATAATCAAACTCTCCAGGCAGCATCAATTTCCGCAGTTCCGTCCAGTCGTTGAGACCGTAGCGGTCGGAAATATTCTGGGCCACATCTCCCATGATCGTATAGGTACATTTGCTCAGACAATATTTTAAAGACGCATAGGCCATCATGCCGAAATCCTGGGCTTCATCAATCACCACATGCCCCGCCTCCCGGATCACCGTGTCCTCCTTGAGGCGCTTGTAGAGGTAGGCCATGGCCGCCAGATCATAGACATCGTAGCCACCTTCCGGCACCTCGACCGTGAAATCTTTCTCCTGCTCTTCCTTCAGGAACTGTTCGTAGAGTTCCGCCACAGAGCCCTTCCATTCCCTTTTTCCGAAATAGGTCTCATAATAATGCTTGAGCTTCTGCTTTTCCGACTGGGTATAGGAATAATATTTTCCGCTCAGCTCATTTTCCAGCCGTGCCATCAGATAATCCGTCAGTCTGCTGATTTTGTCCGCCCGGGACAGATCCTTTGTCTCTTTCAATAAGCGTGCAATGGTGGCCCGGTCCAGCAGCACTTTGCCAGTCTTTTCGATCACCACGTCCTCTCTGGGTATCGCGCGGTATTCATAACGCAGGCAGAAATTCTCCAGCTCCTTAAACCAGACAAGAGTTCCCTTCACCGCCGGGGTCACACCTTTTACCACCGGCTTGATCTGCCAGGACTTGTCCCAGTCCTCGTACAAAAGCCTTACGAACAACTGCTCCATGGTCATCTGGGAGACACCGTAAACATTCAGTTCCGGCAGCACTCCCGTTATATAGTTTAAGAGCACCTGATTGCTTCCCACAATATAAAAATCTTCCGGTGCAAACTCCTGCTCGTAGTTGTACAGGATGTAGGAAATACGGTGCATGGCCACTGTGGTCTTGCCGGAGCCCGCCGCTCCCTGTACAATCATGTTGTGCTGGGGCTTTTTGCGGATGACTTCGTTCTGCTCCTGCTGGATTGTGGCAATGATCTCGCCCAGCACCGCCTTTTTGTTCCGCGCCAGATATTTTGTCAGCAGTTCATCGTTGGCCACCACATCCGAATCGTAGAAGTCCTTCAGCTCATCATTTTCGATCTCATAGGTGCGCTTCCGCGACAGGGTGATGTCGTTTTTTCCCTCCCCCTTTACGGAATAAGAGACATCCCCCAGAGCGGCATCGTAATATACGCTGGCAATGGGTGCTCTCCAGTCGATGACCTCCGGTTCTGCCGGGTTATCCGCAATGACACTTCTGCCGATATAGTAGACCTCGTCTTTTTTCAGTTTTTTGTCCCGGAAATCGATTCTGCCAAAGTAGGGCTTTTTCCTCGCCTGTTCCGCCCGGCGCAGATCCTGATTCACGAACTTGAAGCGGGCATCCGCATTGTGCCACAGGGTCTGGACTTCCTTGTCGTTCTCGTCGAATTCCTCCTGCATGGCATGCAGTTCTTCCGCCAGAGCCTGTACACTCTGCCTGTTGGCATCCACCTTGCGCTGTGCGATCTCTAACGTATGCTGTAATCTTTTTTCCTCATCCTGCCTCGTAATGCCGGGTAAACTGCTCATATTCTCTCCTGTTCAAAACCATAAAAAAGAAAAAGCAAAGGAAGCCTGTCGAAGACTTCCTTTGTATGTATTCTAAATCACATTTTACCAGTCAGAGCCCCAGTCATCGTATCCTGAGTCCCAACTGTCATTGGAATCCCATCCGGAATCCCAGCTGTCATCATCCCAGCTATCGTTATTATCATCGCTGTACTCATAAGGAGTGTAATAGGACGAATCCTCAAAATCCTCATATTCCGCATCGCTGTCATAGCTGTAGGAATCATAGTAACTCTCGTAATCGCTTTCCATCCAGGATTCATCCGGTGCATAGCGCCAGGAATCATTCTCCCATTCGTACCAGTTCCCATGATAATAGTAATAGTTCTGATCCTCATAGGTGTAATAGCCGTTATCCGGTCTGTTGTCAATCTGCCAGATAGAATAGGCGCCTGTAAAAATCGCCACCAGAGACAATGCTGCCATGATCAGGCAGAAAATTGTCAGAACCGTTTTTTCTATCTTTTTGCTCCGGGCTCTTTTCTTATTATAGGCGGTGTAATCTTTGGTTGGGCGGCTGGCAGGTGCCGCAGCTTTCGGCTGCTGGTGTGCTTTCTGCACTACCACTCTTTCCTTCATCTTCTGGTAAAGTTCGTTGACCGCATAGGCTTCATCGGTTCCCTTGTAACGTACTGCCCGGGTACCGTCCTCTTTATTCTTATAGACTACGAAGGTGCCATCGGTCTCATCCTTGTAAATACCGAAGGCTTTCGCGCCCTTGTAATCCTCTCCGATAAAGGTCCGCATGTCCTCCAGCGGAAGGTTCATCTCCTTTGCCCAGGCTTTCAGTTCCTCGATTGTCTGTGGTACACCGTTGGCATGGCGGTTGTAATTGTTGTTGACACCGCCACAGTTCGGGCAGACCTGATCAAAATCGTTGATCCAGCTGCCGCACCAGTCGCATTTTATCTTCACGTTCCCCTCCTGAAAATACACGTTGCAATAGTTTCTGTTTTATTGTACCACGTTCTGCACCTGCTGCCAACCTAGGATATTGCCAAAAGAATGCGGCTCTCCCTGAGGGTCTTGCTCTGGTCGTAATCATACTCTATGGTCTGGATACTGACATCCGGAAAACGGGCATGCAGCCGCTGCAAAATTCCCCGCTCGCAGACATGGCTGACCAGACATCCGAAGGGATGCAGGATCAGCACACTGCCACAGCCTTTTTCCACATATTGTATCACCTCTGCGGCAATCAGCCAGCCGTCTCCGGTATTGCAGCCCTCCGCCAGAATCCCCTGCACTTTCTCCTTCAGTTCCGGGAACGGCAGATCCGTCTGGAACCGGTCTGTCTCCCCGATCACCGTAAGCAGATGTTTTTGTGCCTCACACAACCGGTGGAGCACAAAGGCACAGGCTTTCGCCATGATGGGATTGCGCTGGTACTTTTCTGCCTTATACCGCTCTGTATCCACCAAATACAGACAGTAGTTGACGAAACCACCACTGTAAGGCTCCATTCCCTGCCGGAGCAGAAAACTTTCGATATCATCATTTCCCAGTTTCGAATATTTCATATAGATCTCACCGGTGATGCCAACTCTCTTTTTCTTCCCGGGTTTCACCGGTACCTTCGAAAATACTTCGCAGGCATACCAGTAATTCTTCTCTCTGGTGTGCCGTCCGTTCCTGTGTCTCCGAATGCTCTCGCACAGTTTCTTTTCCAACTGACTGCGGATGCGGTCCGTCTCTCCCGGATTCTGTTCGTAGGGCTTCACCTGCTGGTACAGGCACATGATCAGATCGCCATAGCATCCGGCAGCGATCCCACCGGACAACAGTGACGGAGTAATGCGAAAGCCTGTATGTTTTTCTTCTCCCATGAGGTTCAGGGAGATTACGGGAATCTGGGCATACTCCAGCTGTCCCTGCTCTACCATGCGGTACAGCACTCTCTGGAGCAGATTGTAGATATTTCCGGCCCTGCAGGCACCGCCCGCCTGGGGCTCCATGAAGGTGATCTCCTCCGGATCCCGTTCCCCGCTTTCCAGATATTCCAGGAACTGTGCAAGGATCAATACCGTCGGATAGCAATAGTCGCTACTGATATAGCGAAGTGCCAGAGTGCGGTCCTTCACCGGGTTCTTTAAAGTCTCGAAGGAATACCCCTCCGCCCGGAATGCCGCCTCCAAAAATACATTCGTGTACTCCAGCATCTCGCACAGCAAGATCGTACGGGTCTTCTTGTCATGACGTGTGAAATTTTTACATACTCTGTGCAGTTCCCCCATACGTTTTCCTCATCTGACCGGGTATCTCATCTGACAGGCCTTGTTCCATGATCATCATCAGCTTTTTTTAGTTTGTATTTTCTATTGGTATTCGTTCCTATTCTCTCAATATTTTCCATTTCAGAAATGATTGCCCTTGTTCTTGCCGGACTTAGCCCAATATAATCGGCAATTTCATTTGTCTTAGCTTCTCCATGTTGTGCGAGATACTCATATATTTTTGCAATATTACCGCTTGTTTTCTTTGCTTGTTTTCTTTGCTTGTTTTCTTCGCTTGTTTTCTTCGCTTGCTTTCTTCGCTTGCTTTTCTCACTTGTTTTTCAACAAATTCAAGTGTCAATATCGTCCGATCCGGATCAAACCGTTCTTCAATTACAGGTTCCTTCCATCCTTCATCTTCCCATGTATTAAATATATTAGGAACACCACTGCCGGAACGTTCACCGATATTAATAAGGTTAAACATCTTCATAAGAGATTTATTTCTCGGATCTGATTCTCCACCCTTACACATTTGTATTTTACCTGTCCTTATATATCCGGGATTCTCCAATACAAGTTTCTTAGGTTTTTTCACATCCATAATTATTTTATTATATACCCTGAAATAGAAATCACAAATATTTCCGGACCATTCCCCTGAACTGGATTGCAGACGATCTGTCCATCGAATAGCAGGATCAAGCATTTCACGATAATCCAGAAAGTATTCCGGAAAATGTCTTACAATGTTATATTCCTCTCCAAACATCAGCATCCCAGCCGCCGTAGGATGAAGTTGTCTGTCCTCTCTTGATATAGCTGCCGCGCCAATACTTCTCAAGTATTCACTATCGTTTAATCTTTCAAAAGGATGCCCCGGTTTCAATGTTCTGTGACGGTTTCTATATCCCTGTATCGTCTCATAGTTCAAATCCTCCATCGGGACCTCGTCCAGTACCTCCATATCCATAGTATTTTCAGCCTGATCACGAAGCATTGTTTTTACCTGTAGACGTGTACAACGATAATCGCCTTCATGATTTCTTCTAAATGTAGCGCCAAACAGATCATTATCAACATATACCGGCTTTTCTTCCCGTTTCGCCATTGGGACATGAATAACAATAATTAAATCCCCGTTTACATCATATATTTCTACATCATCGTCTTTTAAAATATTAGCACTTACTTTTTTGCGATTATTAATTGTATCCCAGAATTGCTTTATAAGTTTCTCTTTATCCGCCGCTTTAAGTCCTGTAGTATGCCAGGAACCATCCTTATTTTCTACAACACCAAGAATGATTACTCCACCATAGCAATTGGCAAATGCAGAATACTAGTCCCATAAGGACACTGGTAACCCTCCATTTGCCTTCTTAACTTCCCGACGATTATCTTCTTTGTATGAGTCAAATTTTGATATATCAAACAGATCCTTCAAACAATATATCCCCCTTTATTCATTTCCCATCTTCTTTTCCTATATATAGCCACACAAATATTAACTGGTCATTTTTATTGTACTCATATCTTTGCCACAACGCAATGGTTCCCCAAAAATCTATTTTTATATTCCATTGTATTTCTTTAACTGCAACGCTTCCGTTGATTCTATGGTTGTATGCTTGCTACTTATATATCTACAAAAATATCCGTCAGTTCTTCACGGGATATCGCCGGTTCAAAATAATAGAGCTGTGTGTAAATTCCCGTATAAATAGTACTATCCTCAGGATCTGTGCCAAATGACATTCCACCGGTATCTACGATCCATTTCACTTTGTCATTTTCCCATACAAAATATAGGTTTCTGTCTCCACTGGTTAAATAATGCTCCCAGTAAAGAATATGTCCATCCAGATCATAATACTGAATTCCACCATCCGTATAATAATCTACATTATCTCTATAACTTATCTTTATGTAATCCTCATAGGATTCCCTTTGAAAAATATAATCCTCGGAGTCTCTTGCAGGGAAATTTCCAATAAAATCCAATTGCAGTCCATCATATTTTTCCAGACCATCCATGTTTATTAAAATACATGTATTTTTTATATCCGTGCTGTCTGGGACCGGTTCTTGAAATACAAAAACAGTATTTTCAGCAGAGGTCTTATAGGAGAACATTTTTATCCCTGCTATGTCTAATAATTCCTCTTTTGTTTCCATGTCCGCATTATATGTTTCCAGAAAATTCCTTACAAAGCCATTTTCACTCTGTCTGTCTGTTTTCATTTTGGATGTTAATACATCGTTTCCTTCATTGTCCCAGTAATATACCTGAACATCCTGCTTTCCGCAGCCGGAAAACATTAACATGAATCCTATTAACAATATGCTGATTTTTTCTTTCATTTTTCTCCTGACTTTCTATTTTTCCAGCATAAACCAGCCTTCTTCAATACGCATGATCATCTGGTTCTTATTCACCGGCACACAGACAATGTCCTCTCCATCCTGACATTTTATATTGCACACAAGAATCTCATCATCATAAATGCTCAGGCCATCGTGGATATCCATTTCCTGTTCAAAATCTTCCCGCCCCGTCTTTCTGACTTCTATTCCAACTGTCTGGCGGGCGGTCTCCAATATTCTGACTTCATCTTCCGAGACGATAACACTTTTTCCCAGCCAGTCTTCCGCCTTAAAATTCGTGCCCTGCAATATTCTTCCCGGCGCCTCCTTTTCTATTTCCTCAAAACCGCCTTCGTATGAGTTTTCATAGCTGTCCAGATATGCAATTTTCCATGTTCCGTTCAAATCTTTTTCACTCACCTTAGGGTCACAGTATTGAAACGGTTCTAGCAAATAATCCCCGCCGCAAAACCCATAGACTATATGTGTTTTATCTAAAATAACAATGTAATCCACGCAGTAGTCAGATTCATCATACATTTCATCAATATATCTAAGGAACCGGACCTGTTCTATATCCGCATAATCTTCTATCATCCAGAGAGAATCGATATCTAGCCATTCATCCTGAGTAGAATAAGAAACTATATCCGAATCATCAAATTGTATTTTTTCCCATTCCAGGTAATCCGGCCATGCCACAATGCTCTTTTCTACGGAATTTTCGCCAAGAATAACTGTCCTTCCCAAATAGTGCTGTCGAAAAAAATAACTGTATGCTCTATAGTACGTCGTGAGATGACGTGTAACCTTCCATTTTCCATTGTATGCCGCAGCAGTATTTTGGCCTTTGAAAACAACCACGCCTGCAAATACCAACAGCAACATGACTATTATTCTTCGAAATATTTTTCTTTTCACCCCTAAGTGCACCTCATTCTATGTATATATTTTTAACTGGTATATTAAGTTCTCTGATTATATTTTCTCCAAAAGGTAAAAAACACAATCCATCGTAAGAATAACAAACTGCTTATCACTGGAAATCATTATGTTCACTGCCGGAGATTTTCCCTTTATTCCATCTCTTGTGCCTCTTATTTCCAAATCCTGAAATTCATCATAATTTAGAATCCAGTCATATAATTCCGGATCTTCTTTTACGGCTTCACTTATATTATAGATCCAATTACGATCTATTATAGGAGATACCTCATAAGAAGGTTCTAAAACCTCACATTGATAACGTTCATATTTTTCAAGTCCTTCACTGGAAAATACATCTTCATTTATCACAATATGATTGCCTATGATGTCATGTCCCTCCGGATAATTCGTATAATCGTTCTGTATTTTTGTAAAGCCAAGCAATTTCGTAACTTCCCACTCGCCAAAAAACAATTCTTCAATTTCATCCATGGAAAATTCCTCTATCTTGTCATCTGCTTTTTCCGAATTTTGCTCTATCATTTCTTCCTCATTAACATTCTCCGTCTCATATAACGGTGCTAATAATCTTTCATATTTATCACCACTAAAAAAATCCGGAATCATCTTAATATCCTCTATATACCAGCCATCTTCACAATAAGATGCTTCTGTGCATTTTACTGTATTTTGACTTTTATCATTATCCTGGAATGAAATAAAACGAACCATTACCTTTCCATCTTTTTCAAACAATGTAGCACCGAGATAGACTTCATCATCAAATGTATCCGGCTGTTCTAAATCAATATCAGGATTATGAATAAAATTGTATGAATACTCCATCCAGCCTGTATTCTCCAAATGCAGAATAGAGATATTAACAGTACCGGAATCGGTTCCTCGTGTTGCTCTTTTCAACAGTACATCTGCTTTCCCATTTCCTGTTAAGTCACCGGTAGTAACTGTCGATTCACAATATCCTCTATAATCTTTTATTGCCACATCTATGCCATTTACATTTGCTATGATTGTTGTCAATCCAACATCACGTCTGTCAATCACACGCACCCTGTCTTCTTTTCCGTCTCCGTTTAAATCTGTTCTCGATTCAACTCCAAAATCGATGGGAATAGCGCTCTTCTGATAAATTGCTCCACTTTCATCAGTATCATGTGCACACCCCACTAAAAAAATTCCAATCATCATTAACAATACTATTTTTCTGACTACAAATTTTGTAACTGATAATGTTTTCATGCACCTTCCCTGCCTCATCCTATGTATTTATTTTCAGCTGATATCCTGAGTTTCATTATTAAAATAACATGCCGTTACATCATAGTTGCATCATTTTCCTGATAAAATAAAAAAGAACCGGCGGGCATTTTATTGCCTGTCGATTCTTTCTATGATTTTCATTTTCTAATTTTCCCTATTTTCTACCAGTGTTCCATACCCTTCATTTTTGCCAAGCTTATTAACCCATTCATCAATGCATAACTTATTTTCTTCCAGATAATCAGGACAGCCCGCCAAATTTTCAGCTTTAATTTTATCTAAATTTTTCCACCATTTGGGTAATCGATACAAAGTATGCGCAAAATGGCGGCATGAGCTGCACCACGCCCACATACCTCCTTTTTCATCTCCCTCTACATTTTTGCAGAAATACAGATGTCCCTCTTTTCCTCCACAAATAGGGCAAACTACGGGAAAGTCCTGCCTGTTTAAAGTCTCTATGTTCTCTAAAATGTCCATGATTTTATCATCATTGTCTTTCCACATTTATTTTTCCTCATTAATGTAGCAGCCCTGCCATATGCGTAGGAATACATACAATCCATCTTTAAATACGCATATTTTATTTTGATTATGCGCAAGTTTAAGAACACTCTATTTCATTATTATACGCATTATACGCATATTTAGCCATTTTTCAAAAGCATTATAAGCTGTCTACAAACTTTTAGACACACAAAAAAAGTGGAAACCTTGTATTTTCAAGGTTTCCACACTTTTCAAAAGAGCTGCTGACGGGAATCGGACCCGTGACCTCCGCACTACCAATGCGACGCTCTACCGACTGAGCCACAGCAGCATCACGTGACTGCTAACGCAATCACCGTGATTCATTGTAACAAAGCAATCTATATTTGTCAACACAATTTTTTTCTTTTTTTGCTTTTTTTGCTACACTTATAACTATTTAGGATTTTTCTCGTCTTTCTGTGTCGCTTCCTGCTGCTCCAGTTCCTTCTGCTCCTTCCGCTTCAGGTAATCCGCCGCATCATCCGGTACGTCATCCAGATTCTCACTGCCGATATCCACCTGGAGAGGCTTTCTCTTGAAGAGGATATCATACATGACAGGGATGATGAACAGTGTCATCAGTGTGGCATAAGCAAGTCCTCCCGCCACTACGATCGCCATGCCTTTGGACATCTGGCTGGAGAGGTCATCTCCGAACAGGAGGCTTGCCATTGCCAGGATCGTGGTCAGCGCCGTCATCAGGATCGGGCGCATTCGGGTCTTACCGGTAGCGATCAGTGCCTCTCTGCGTTCCAGTCCTCCCACACGGAGCTGGTTCGCATAATCCACGAACACAATACCGTTGTTGACAACCGTACCCAGCAGCACCACGAAGCCCATCATACCCATAACAGACAGCGGCTCGTTCATAAGCAGTAATCCTATCAGGCCACCCGTGAACGCAAGAGGTACCGTGAACAATACAATAAACGGACTGAGCAGGCTCTGGAACTGTGCCACCATGACCAGGTAGATCAGAGCAAGACCCAGGAGCAATACCTTACTCATCTGGATCACCATCTGATTGACCATATCGGATTCTCCGGCAGTGTCAATAGTATAACCGTCCGGCAATTCATACGCATCGATCAATGGCTGCAATTCTCTGGACAGAAGGGTGGCATTGCTTCCCTCTGCCACAGTGGCTGTCACCGTCATGTAGCGGCTCTGGTTCTCACGGTTGATGCTCTGCACACCCTCCTCCAGCTTTAGTGTGGCGAACTCAGACAGCGGATGATCCTCTGTGACAGTGTTGCCATTATCATCCGTAGTCTGGATCTCAAAATTATAGTCCAGGAGATTCTCACGGGTCAGCGGTTTTCTTCCATCCTTTACGACGATCTTCATATCCTCACCGTCTATGGTCACAGTGGCGGCATCGGTACTCTCCGTCAGCTTCCCGTTCAGCTCTGAAAAAATCTGGGCAACCGTCAGACCTTTGCGCATGGCGGCATCTTTATCCAGCACCAGACGGATGACCTGATCCGGCTCTTCCTGCCCGTTGGAAATATTTTCATAGCCCGGGATCGTAGCAGCCAGATCACAGATGTCCTGCGTGATCTTCGTCAGGGTATCCAGATCATCGCCATATACCTTAACAGATAATCCTGAGCCCATCATCGTGCTCATCTCCGACATTCCCGTTGATATCGTCAGTTCACAGTCAATATCCGCTGTGCGTTCTTCAATCTCCCTGCAGATTCTGTTTACTTCTTCTTTTCCGGCATTTTCATTCTCTGTCAGCACCAAAAAGGTAAACTGATCGTAGGTGCTGTCTGACATACCGGAAGAAGAAGCCACCAGTGTGGTATCTCCACCTGCCATGGCACCTACATCTCCGATGCCATCTATGGTCGTCATGGCATCCAGCACCTGGTCAGCCCTCTTGTAGCATTCTTCCTTATCCGTATCCTCCGGCATCTGCACAGATATCTCAATCTGGTTGGATGTCATATCCGGGATCATGACGATACCCATCCGCATGACCGCCCAGATACTGTATACCAGCAGACCGATGGCAATGGCAAGGGGCACGACCTTCACTTTCAGGCAGAATGCCAGCATTTTTCCATAGATATCCTGCACCTTGTCAAAGAACGGATGCTTCTTCTCTTTGGAATTACGAAGCAGGGTCGAACCTGCTGCCGGCACTACGGTCATAGCGATCAGCAGCGATGCCGCCAGGGTAAATATGATCGTCAGGCTGATGGGCATCATCAGTTCACGGACAGTTCCTGCGGTAAATACCATCGGCAGGAATACGCAGACTGTTGTCAGGGTGGAAGCAATAATCGCACCTGCCACCTGTTTTGTACCCTGTACCGCTGCTCTCGCCGCACCGACTCCCTTAGACCGCAGACGATAGATATTCTCGATCACGACGATGGAGTTATCCACCAGCATGCCGATTCCGAGTGCCAGACCCGACAACGACATCATGTTCAGTGAAATACCTGTAAAATACATTAATATCAATGCCGTCAGAACAGACAGGGGAATGCTGACAGCTACAACGATGGTGGGTTTTACATCCTTTAAGAACAGCGCCAGGATCAGGATCGCCAGTGCCGCACCTACGATCATGCTCTGCAATACGCCATTTATGATCATAGTTATGTAATCACCCTGATCCATCAGTGTCAGTACCGACAGTCCGGGATACTGCTCTTCCAGCTCTGAAATTGCAGCAACGATATTTTTACTCACCTCATTCGTTCCCGCTGTGGAACTCTTGAACACAGACAGTACCACCGCACTCTGACCATTCAGTCTGGCATAGCTGTCATCGGCGTTATCGATCACCGTGATGTCAGCCACATCGCACAGCCGTACATCCCCGATATCTTCAATATTGGTAAGTACGATATTGGACAGTTCGTCCACACTTTCATAATTGCTTCCGACCTTAAGCAGCCAGGAATTGTCCTCCGCATCATCCAGATATCCTGCCGGCATGGCAAAATTCTGTGCATAGATGAGCTGTGACAGAGTCTGCATATTCACCAGCTGGTCTGCATTGGCATTACGAAGTGCCTCCGCCTTCTGTACCTCAAAATTCTCCAGAGAGGTATTATACTGATCCCAGCCGTCTGCCAGCTGCTTTTTCGCATCCGCAATGGAATCCCAGCCCTCTGTGATCTGGTCCTGGGCAGAATCCAGGCTCTCCTTGTTGCTGTCGATGGTTGTCTGGGCGGAATTCAGCGCACTCTGTCCGGAAGAGATCTGTGCAGAAGCCGCACCAAAGCCTGCTGCCGCCTCGATTTTCGCCTTTTCAATATCCGTATAGGAAACACCGCTCTTCTTCAGCTCCGTTTCTGCTGCGGATACCGCTGCCTGTACACCGGCTTTCTCGACCTGAAGGCTGTTCAGGGAAGATACGTAGTCCTTATACCCTGATAACAAAGCCTTCTGGGTCTGATATCCGGCTGCTGTTTTCTGCAAAAGCTCTTTTCGTCCTTCGGGCGTCAGGGCATCCCATGTTGCTTCATCTATCCCAAGACTCTGAAGGCGCATACCGGAACCGGATGCAGCAAGCGCTGAATTTACGTCTGTACTGTCCAGTACTGTCATGTTTTCCATCTGAGAAGAAGTCAGAAATGTGCTCATCTTCTCCAATCCGTCTACCACATCCGGGATGTTGTTCGTAGTCTTGCCCTGTTCTTCCAGGGATTTTTCTATCTGTGTGATCGTCGCCTTCAGCGATTCCTCCTGCGCCTGCAAAGTCAGCAGGTCTGTCTGCAATGCGTTCAGCTGATCCAATGCCTGGCTGGCGGTTGCTAGCTTATTCTCGGTATCCTTCTTCTGATCCTCCAGAGAGTCCTTGGCATCTTCCAGCTTTTCCTTCTGCTCGTCCAGTTCCTTCTGGGCATCGTCTAACTTCGTCCTGCCGTCATCGATATCCTTCTGTCCGTCGACCAGCTCCTGCGTGCTGTCTGCCAGCTTCTGCTCTGATTCTAACAGCTGCTTCTTCGCATCATTCAGCTGATCCACCGCATCCGCAAAAGCATCGTTGGTCTTCGCCAGGATTTTCTCATTCAATGCATCGATCTTGTCCTGATTCAGATCCACGGAGATGGAATTCTCCACAATTCCGATGTCAGAGATACTGGTCACACCCTCCTGTCGTTCCAGATAGGGGATCAGCGTGTCCTCCACGAACCGTGAGGTCTCCTGAATGTCCTTGCCCTCATAGGATGCCGCCAGATATACGGAAGCCATCATATCCATGCTGATCTCCATGATATTCGGCGAACCGCATTCCTCCGGCAATGCTGATTTCACACTGTCCAGAGCACTCGATACCTTTACCATGGCAGAATCCATATCCGTTCCGTCTGCGAATTCCAACTCTACGATCCCATAGTTTTCATAGGACATACTGTATACATTCTTTACACCCGAAATGGAGCCCAATGCGCTTTCCACAGGTTCGCTCACACTGGACTCCACTTTCTCCGGACTCGCTCCCGGATAAGTCGTGATCACCAGTAAATACGGCAGACTCATCTTAGGCAGAAGATCCGTTGTCATTCCCGATAAGCTTACAAATCCCAGAATAATGATAGCAACTACCATCACCAGAATTGTAAACGGTTTTTTTACACTGAATTTTTCCATATATTCCCGCGCCTTTCCGACGTAAGCATCTGTATAGTAGTATGTTACCACTAACGGATTGCGAAAATCCATTAAATAAATCTAAAATTTCGATTCTTTGCTTAAAAAGCCGCGGATTTTCTGCTTTGCACGGGTCAACGCATTTTCTGTTGCTTTTTCACTCCTCCTGAGCACCTTCGCAATCTGTGTGTAGCTCATTCCCGTAATATAGAGATCCAACACCTGACGCTCCAGCTCACTCAGCTCCGTAGCGATCCTTTTCTCCAGATAGGCCACTCTCTCCTTATCCAGGAAAAGTTCCTCCGGATTCCTGCCGGTCTTATCCGTCAGAAGCTCCGCCAGCGTCTGTGTCTCCGGATCCCTATCCTCTTCCGTTCTTCCATGACTGTCCAGGGAGACATAGGTATTCAACGGTGTGTGCTTCAGCCGCTGCGATGCCTGCACTGCCGTATACATCTGTCTGCTGATACACAGATCCGCAAATGTGTAAAAGCTGGCGTCTCTGCCACAGTCGTAATCCCGCACTGCCTTAAACAGCCCGATCATCCCCTCCTGGATCAGATCCTCGCTGTCTCCGCCCAGGATATACATGGATTTCGCCTTGCTGCGCACCAGATTTTTATACTTATCACAGATGTAGTCCATCACCTGCCTGTCGCCTTCCCGAAGCTGGTCGATGAGCTCCTCATCTGTCATATCTTCATACTTGAAATGCTCTGTCATTCTTTCCCCTTTGCTATCCTGTTCCCGGATGCAGCGTCCTGTTATGCCTGCAGTCTCTGACGTACGATCTCGTAAGCCAGTACGCCTGCTGCAACGGAAGCATTTAAGGAATCGATATCTCCCTTCATGGGAATCGACGCCACCATGTCGCATTTTTCCTTCACCAGACGGCCTACGCCCTCGCCCTCGTTGCCGATGACCAGACCGATGGGACCCTTCAGATCCAGATCGTACATGGTAGTACCGCCCATATCAGCGCACACGAACCACAGACCTTCCTTTTTCAGGTCTTCGATGGTCTTCGCCAGATTCGTCACCTTTGCCACCGGCGTATAGTTCAGTGCTCCGGCGGAGGTTCTCGCTACCGTAGCGGTCAGTCCCGCTGCACGGTTCTTCGGAATGATGACGCCATGGGCACCTGCCAGATTGGCAGTACGGATGATAGCTCCCAGATTATGGGGATCCTCGATATTATCCAGCAGGAAAATAAAGGGCGGTTCACCTTTTTTCTTCGCTGCTTCCAGGATATCATCTACCTCTGCGTACTCATAAGCCGCCGCATAAGCGATGACGCCCTGATGTTTTCCGGTCTCGGATAACTGATCCAGGCGCTCCTTGGTCACGTATTTTACTAATGTGTCATGTTTTTTGGCTTCTCTTTTAATAGTCATCATCGGACCGTCCTGACAGCCGTCCAAAATGAACAGCTTGTCAATGGGTTTGCCCGAACGATACGCCTCGATCACGGCATTTCTGCCCTCTATGGTAAATTCCTGATATCCCATGCTTGTCCTTTCTTATTACGTATTACTTTCTCATTACGCATTACTTTCTCATTATGCATTATTTTCTCATTACGCATTACTTTCTCATTATGCATTACTTTTCTGTCACATGTGTTACATTACACTCAGATTTCCAACCCTGCCAGGCGGATACCGTCTTTGATCAGCTCAAGCATCCGGTCTGTCTGTCCCGTCAGGTACAGATACCCCATCAGTGCTTCAAATCCGGTAGCTCTGCGGTAGTCTGCCACAGAAGCATTTTTCGCCGTGGTGTAGGATTTGGCGTTGCGTCCTCTGCGGTACACCGCTTCCTCGTCCTCCGTCAGCTCCGGAAGCAGTGCCTCGATCATGGCGGACTGCGCCGGTGCTTTTACATAGCGTGTTGTCTTTTTATGCAGGTCATTGGCGGAGCGGTTGGCACGTTCCACCACAATGCTTCGGATCACCAGTTCATAGATCCCGTCTCCGATGTAAGCTAATGTCAGCGGAGAATATGCCCGGACGTCCTGCCCCTCGCAGTCGAAAGTCTGCTTGATCTTAGTAAGAAGGGTTATGCTCTCTTCCATTTTACACCCTCTCTGGTATCTTCCAGTACAATGCCCTTAGCTAACAGTTCATCACGGATCTCGTCAGCTCTAGCGAAGTTCTTCGCCTTTCTGGCTGCCTGACGCTCCTCGATCAGTGCCTCAATGTCGCTGTCTAACATCTCTGCTTTTTTGTCCACGATCAGTCCACAGATATCGGACAGGGTCACGATCTCCTGCTTTAATGCTTCCAGGAATGCCTTGCTGCTGTCTGCCTTAGCATTGGAATTCACGAATTTTACCAGCTCGAAAATAGCTGCCAGTGCATCTGCGGTGTTAAAATCATCATCCATGGCTTCATCAAATTTGGTCTCAAAGCCCTGTGCCTCGGTGAGTAATTCCTTCTCTTCCCCGGTCATTTCGGTATCTGCTGCCTTGTCCAGTAAGAATTTCAGATTATCCACGCTGGTGACGATTCTCTCATAGCCGTTCTTCGCAGCTTCCATTAAGTCAGCGCTGAAATTCAGCGGGCTTCTGTAATGTGCGGACAGCATGAAGAAACGCAGTACCTGGAGATCGTATTTTTCGGAGATCTCACGTACAGTGAAAAAATTGCCCAGGGATTTGGACATCTTGCGGTTATCGATGTTCAGGAAAGCATTGTGCATCCAGTATTTTGCAAAAGGCTTGTCATTGGCCGCCTCGGACTGTGCGATCTCATTTTCATGATGAGGGAAGATCAGATCCTCTCCGCCGGCATGAATATCAATCTCTTCGCCGAGATAACGTTTGCTCATGACGGAGCACTCGATGTGCCAGCCGGGACGTCCCTGACACCAGCAGGAATCCCAGTAAGGCTCGCCTTCTTTTTTCGGCTTCCACAGTACGAAATCTAAGGGATCTTCCTTCTGGTCCTCACCGGAGACTAACAGAGAACGGTTACCGCCCTGTAAGTCGTCCAGATTCTTATGAGACAGCTTGCCGTAGTCCTTGAAGCTTCTGGTACGGAAATATACGGTACCGTCTGCAGCAACATAAGCATGTCCCTTATCGATCAGGGTCTGGATCATGTCCAGCATGCCGCCGATCTCCTCGGTAGCCTTGGGGTTCCTGGTAGCGGGCTCGATGTTCATGCCCTCCATGTCCTTTTTGCACTCTGCAATGTAACGCTCGGAGATCACGCCGGGCTCAACGCCCTCTTCGTTAGCTTTTTTGATGATCTTATCGTCCACATCCGTGAAGTTGGATACATAGTTCACTTCATATCCCTTGTATTCCATGTAACGGCGCACGGTATCAAATACGATCATAGGACGGGCATTTCCGATATGGATCAGGTTGTATACGGTAGGTCCGCAGACATACATTTTTACCTTGCCGGGCTCTAAGGGCTTGAATTCTTCTTTTCTCTTGCTTAAGGTGTTGTAGATTTGAATGCTCATTGTTTATCCTTTCCTAATTGCGATTTTTGCAATGATATATCTTTATTTTATCACACTGTCTTGTCATTTTCTGCAGATTTGGGCTGTTCCCCGGTCTCCGCACTCATTACCACCAGCCTGCGCAGCTGCTTTAATTCATCTTCCATTTCCAGTACCCGGTTGGTCAGTTCGGAATTCTCACGCTGCAATACCGTGATATCCTCACGCACCGGATCGGGGAGATCCGTCTGGTTCATGGTCTCCTGGGGGAGACTTGCGTTGTTACGCTTTACAACGCGTCCCGGCACACCTACCACCGTGGATCCGGGTGGCACTTCACTTAAGACTACGCTTCCGGCACCGATCTTCGAATTATCTCCGATGGTGAAGGATCCCAGGACTTTCGCTCCCGCACTGATCATGACATTGTTGCCGATGGTGGGGTGACGCTTGCCGTGCTCCTTGCCGGTACCGCCCAGGGTCACGCCCTGATACATTGTCACATTGTCGCCGATAATGGTGGTCTCACCGATGATGACACCGTTACCGTGATCGATGAAAAATCCTTTGCCGATCTGTGCACCGGGATGAATCTCGATGCCGGTCTTGCGCACGCCCCGCTGGGAGATATACCGCGCCCAGAAATAATGTCCGCTCAGGTACAGCTTATGCGCTAGTCTGTAATGGAGCATGACCTTGAAGCTGGGATACAAAAGAACCTCCATGGAGGAATGGATTGCCGGATCACGCTCCTTGATAATACGGACTTCTTCTTTTAAATTTTTGATGATGCCCATGTTCTCACCTCGAAAAAAAATACCGCGAATAAACTTCATCTTAGAGACGAATTTATCCGCGGTTCCACTCTACTTAAGGGACAAGGCCCTTCACTCTGGCGTAAAACGCCATGCACATAACGGGTGCTTACCGGATCCGGATACTTATGTCTGTTCCCCGGATCAGCTCACAGGCGCACTTCCTTTTCCTCAGACGAAAGCCGCTCCCAGCTTCTAACAGCTTCTCTCTGGCGTCCCACCGAAAAGTACTTTTCCTGCTCCATGCCTTTACTGCATATATGATCATTCCTACTAAATAAGATATGCAAAAATACGGGTTTTGTCAACCCTGGAGTTTCCTACATTACAGCTTTTTCCAAGGTTTCCCTCACGTATTCATTCAGTGACATCTGGCATGCAGTCGCATGAATCACTAACTTTTTATGTGTTTCCGGTGCAATTCTGATATTAAAACTACCTTTATATGCCTTCTCCGGAATTTTCCCATTTTCTTCACATAGTAACAGATAATCATCTACCGCCCCATGAAAATCTTCTACCAGACTCTTGGCATCGGTTCCTTCATAAGAGATCAGGGAACGGATCCCCATTACCTTTCCGAAAAAAATTCCATTCTCCTCGGAAAATTCTACGCTGCCGACATACCCGTTATATTCCATCGTATTTTTCAAATCAATCCCTCCTGTTCCAACAGATCACATAATTGTCTGACCTGGTATGCTTTCAATTCCTTTTGCGGATGCGGCTTATGCAGTAATATGCTCCCGTGCTCCTCACTGGTAAACATCACTCTCGAACCACTGGTTTTCCCCTTATTGCATTTCGTAAATTCCAGATAATCCAATAAAACTTCCGCATCATGAAAGGTAAATGTCTTAGGTCTGCTTTTTAACTGTTCAATTAGTTTTTCCTTTTGTCCCATTTGTACCCCTTGTTAGTTATATTATATTTTTTCTGCTTGCTTTTTGCAACTGTTTTTAGTTGCAAATATAAAGTTAAAAGCATATTTTCTACTTAATTTCAATGGATTGGAAAATTTCTCCGACATTGGGCTCTAATAGAAAATAGATCTGATAATAGAAAAGGTCCTATGCCATTTATATTAGCATAGAACCTCTGTAATCACAATAGTATTTTATTCTTCCAGAAGTATCCACTGTCCCTCCGGTGCCGCATCCAGGATCCAGTACTGGCACCGTCGGATGTCCGCCTCCAGACTTCCGGTCTCCTGTAATTTTTCCCCATCGTAGGTGAAGAATACGGTTCTCGCTTTTGCATTATCTCCGGTCTCATACAGTGCGATCACGATCTGCTCCCCATCCGGACTGTAAGCGAGAATGCTGTTGTCCAACAGTCTTGCATGGCGGTCTACATTGTTACCTTCCACTCCGAAGGTGTAATTCACCGGGCTGTTTCCTTCCACGTTCTTCCAGGCGTCTGTTTGTAGTGTGATCCGCTCCGATGTCGCATCTCCATCCAGATCGATCAGTGCATAGGTCTCAGAAAAAGTTCTCTGGGACACATCGCATACCATACCGGGATGAGATAAAATATCCTCCCGCCATTCCACAGCATACCGGTCCCTTGACACCTGATCCAGCCTGTCAGCTCCGGCGTCCAGACCACTGATGGAATACTGCTGATAGAGTTCTCCGTTGCCGTTATAGACCGTCACGAAACCATTCTGTACTTTCATGGAAAACGGAAGCACAGGTTCTGCCGTTTCTTCCCCGGTCAATTCCCATCCGGTATCACCTGCCAGGCTGCAGTTCTTCACCGTATACAGTGTAGGTTTCCCGTCCTCCTGTAAATGCTCCGCTGCTTCTGTCATATAGAATACCCTGCTGCCCATCCAGCCGATACTGCTGTCCTCCTGCACCTTCTCGTTATAAGCGTTGGAAGTATTGTAGTAGGTCCGGTCACAGATCGCAGCCGATGCCATATTTTCCGGGATGCCATCCGCAGACACACACCGGAAGGTATGATTATACATCACGTAGATTCCACAGCTGGATACCTGAATATGAATACCGGAACCGGAATAGCTTCCGATCTTCGTCTCCAGATACTCTGTATACTGTCCTGCCGGCATATTTCCCGGGGAATACGCTTCATATTCCACATAGACTTTCCGTACAGACTGCTCTCCCGGGAGCGGTCCGATCTTCTGCTTTGCTGCCGCACTCACATCTCCGGTAGACAACAGCCAGATCTTCTGTTCCTCCTCCGCCAGCACCATAGGAATCTCGATCACAGAACCATCCTTCTCAAAAGTATACTCCACATTGACCACCGATCCTTCTCCCATACGGTCATCGCCATAGAGCTGGTACTGTCTTGCCGCCTCGTAGAGGACTTCCGTCACCTCACCGGCACCCTTCCCCAGTGACAGAAGCTGCTTTGCCGCCGTCACAGGGTCCTTATAATCCTCGTAGAATCTGTGATCACCGGTGCCGTACTGCTCCTCGAAACGGCTGTTTTCGAACATCTCCCAGTTCGCAGGATACCCGGCATACCTTCTGTGATTAACATACCATCCCTTCTCCTGTGCAAAGGAATGGGTACTCTCGATCCTCTCGGGGGAATAAAATTCCGCGAAATCGGAGCGCGTCTCAAACGTTACATACGACAGCTTTTCCGCATAAATATTCCATTCTTCCTGTGTCCAGACAGCCTCATCGGAATACTCCGTATCACTGATATCTACCGGCTCGTTCTGTGCAGACGGTGCAGTTTCCGTAGGAAGTTTTTCCTCACTGCGGTTTCCTCCCGGATTACTGCACAGGCAGATGATGAGTGCTGCGATCACCGCCACCGCACCGATGAGGATCCAGAACGGAGGCTTACGATAATCCAGCACATGGCGGATCCGGTTCTTCACATGATCCTCTCCGAAGGATAACAGCGCGCAGATCGTACCACCGCGGTATTTTCTCCACCTGCCGTCGCTGGCTTCCTCCAGCAGTGTATAAGAATAGACCTTCTTGCTTTCCTCTCCCAAAAGCTTTACCACTTTTTCGTCACAGGACATCTCACAGTCCATATTCATCAGATAAAATGCCAGCCACACCAGGGGATTGAACCAATGCACACAGCAGATAGAAAGCGCTGCCGGCTTGATCAGATAGTCTCTTCTCTGCAAATGCACCCTCTCATGGCACAACACTACCTCTCTGCTCTCCCCGGCAAGCTCCGATGACAGATAAATGGTCGGATGCAGGATCCCCATGACAAAAGAAAGGTGTCCCCCCTTAATCTCACAAATTCCTTCTTCTACTTTATGAACGCCATTTTCCGACTGACGCAGACGGTAATACATCCGCAGATAGGAAAACAGATGATAACCGGCAAACCCAACAAACCCGATCAGCCACAAGTACGGTAACACGATTCCCGCCAGTGTTTTCAGCATCTGTGTGCTGTGCGTTGCAAATATTTCCGTGGTTGGATCGCTCGTTACAGACATTCCTGTCTGTCCGGTTACCATAGAGGGCTCCTGCGAAAGTGTCTCCGGCTGACTGCCATCATCACTATCGGTCTGCTCCGTCATGCCTGAAATCTGTATTGCTTCCGCGGTCGGATTTTCCAAGGTTGCTTTTTCTCCGGATGCTGTCAGCGCGGTGCTCACCGTCTGTTCCGTTACCAGCCGCTGTGGGATCAGGCTGATCTGTGTCTGCGGAAATGCCGGGCAGCACAGGCGCAGAAACACGATCCCCCACAACAGATAAGAACACCATCTGGGAGCCCTGCGAAGCACCAGTCTCGCCACCAGCACCAGCAAAATGCAATAGCTTCCCACCAGGCTCAAGTTGCAAACGATCCCAAATACCTTCTCTAAAATCTCCCTCATCCAATCTCCTCCGTCAGCCCTTATAATCCTCGATCATAGCTTCGATCTCAGCGATCTGCGCTGCGCTGAGCTTCTTGCTCTGGATAAATGCTGCGATCATCTTCGGCAGCGAACCGCCGTAAGCCTTCTCCACGAAAGCCTCCCCCTGGGCTCTGTGGTATTCCTCCTTATTCAATACGGAAGATACGATGGCATTCTCATTTTTGAAAATACCGTTCTCACAAAGCTTTTTAATAAACGTATAGGTAGTGGATTTCTTCCAGCCGAACTTCTCCGCGCACTGTTTTACCAGTTCTCCGGAACCGATGGGTTCCTCCTCCCAGATCAGCTCAGCAAATTTGTATTCTGTCTCCGTCATCTGATACATTCCCATTCCTCCTTGTATCTTTCTTAATCCAGCACTTGCCAATTATGCAATCCTATTGGCTTTTTTGCACTCATCACATTATAAAAGGTCGATAGTATACAGACCTTGTTCTAATTAAAGTCTATATCCTATCGACCCATTTGTCAAGTTCTTATTTCCCGAAATTATCAGTTTTTCGGGCATCCACTGCAGCTTCCGCAGCCGCCCTGCACCGCCTGTGCCGTAAGATCATAAGGCGTAGTCACCAGACAGATTGCCTGAGAAGAGATTCCCTCTCCGCTGCCGGTGAATCCCAGTCCTTCCTCCGTGGTAGCCTTCACATTGACCTGTCCCACATCGATCAGCAGAGCTTTCGCGATATTTTCCCGCATGGTATCGATATGCGGGCGCATCTTCGGTGCCTGTGCAATGATCGTCGCATCAATATTTTCGATAAACACATGATTTTCTTCCAGCAGCTCACCCACTTTTTCCAGCAATTTTATGGAAGAAATACCCTTGTATGCTGGATCTGTATCCGGGAAATGTTTCCCGATGTCCCCCAGCGCCGCTGCTCCCAACAGCGCATCCATGATCGCATGGAGCAGGACATCCGCATCCGAATGTCCCAGAAGTCCTTTTTCATAAGGTATTTTCACACCGCCGATGATGAGGTCTCTTCCCTCCACCAGACGGTGTACGTCATATCCCATTCCGATTCTCATACTTACAACCTTTCCGCAGACGTTATCCTTTTTCAAAAAGTACCGACTGTCCCGTTGCGGCCAGTGCCGAGTGCCAATATCGTCCGCAATATGCGAAATCTCTGTCATTATTATCTCGCCACAGCACAGTTCATCAGATTCTCCGTGCTGTCGAATACATAGACGGTATAACTGCCGTCCTCATATATCTTTTCGCCCTGCTTCAATGCCGGAGCCTCTGCATATTCCGCACACTCCTCCGCAGTCAACAGCAGGAATGTCTCCCCGGTATGATACCCATCCTCATAATATTTCATGGGCGAAGACCACTTAAAATACTCAAGGTGCTCGGGATCTCCGATGTTGCCGATCTCCACTTCACCATTCGTAAGCTCCGTGATGATATTGGCATTATTATAAGTAGCGAAGCCGAAATCATACCCGTTCTCCGCAAGGAACTGTGCCACAGGACGCTTCGTCTCGTTCTTGTCCACCGTCAGGAAAGACATCACCGTTTTCCCCGTTCCGAGGATCAGGCAGATAGTAAGCAGTGCCGTCACCGCAAATCTGTCAAAGGGCATTTTTTCCTCTTCCAGATAAAAACACAATACCGGCAGGGCGAAAATGAAGATCGTGATATAATACCGCGGCACCATGGTACTGGTGGTAAATATGAAAACAAATAAATTCAGTACAAAGCTGACCTTTAAAAACAGTGTGATCAGACTTCGAAATCCCGTGACACGCTGCATTTTCCCGCTTTTGACCGTAACGTATCCGCAGATGCCAAGCATCACGAAGGCTGCCATCGTCACAACACCCCGCAGGGATAAAAAGCCCTTATCCGGAATATAGCCAAAAAGCATCAACAGGCACCCCACCGCATTCTGGATCCGGTCAAATAACACACCGTGATACAATGCGATGAAATTCGTGGCACCATAGGTCTGGAATACGTATTTGTGACTGATGAACACTACATTGATGCCATAGCCCGCTACCGCGAAAAATGCCCCCGCCAGACTATACAGAAAATATCGCATCCTGTCCGTAGAAAGTAAAGAGCGGAAATGCTCCTTTGTCATCTCTCCGCGGAAGCTCTGAAATTCCTCACCACCCAGCAGGTAGAAAAAGGAAGTCAGTACCAGAGGGCACTGTAATGCCAGCAGGTAACGCACGCCGGACATTCCACAAACAATAGCAAGCAACACATAGAATATCCACAGGCTGACCTTACGTTTTGCACTATATTCTCCGCTGCACAACCGCAGATACATACCGAAGAACCACAGCACCAGGATCACATGGGACATGTAGGTATTGCCCATCTGCATATGCGTCATCATGGTCTCGGAAAAAGGCAGCAGCAGCAGGCAGGAGCTTAACACGGTAAGTCCGCGGGATACTTTTAACGGCTTCATAAAATAATAATAGGAAGCCAGCATCAACCCGTAAAATACCAGGTTCGTGATCGTACGGATCACATGCCAGTTGCTGCAGATGCGAAACAGCGACCCCATGATCAGCTGTGTATACAACACGCGGAATTCCGTGGAATAATACCAGTTTGTCGTGGAAAAAATGTGGTGCTCTTCGGATAGGATCCGGGAAAAGATCATCTCCGCCGCCATATCGGAATCCAGCCAGTGATCCTGACTGATGATATTTAGGCTAAGCAGGAGCAGAAGCGTCGCTCCCAGCAAAATATATGGTATCTGTTTTTTCAGTGTTTTCATACCGCAGACCTTTCTGTTAGTGCCTATGCATTCTTCCCTAACTATACACGATTTGCCGCAAAAGCACAACTGCGGCTTTTGCGGCAAATCTACAAGTTTTATCATTTAATTAAGATCGTTTCCTTTTAGGGAAGCTGTTACCGATGCCCGGCTCTTCCCGTTTCTTTCGCTTTTTTGCTTCTCTCTCTGCTCTCTCTGCGGAGGGCTTACGATCTGC
The DNA here is from genome assembly GCF_051972595.1 of Simiaoa sp. Lineage (NCBI taxonomy): Bacteria > Bacillati > Bacillota > Clostridia > Lachnospirales > Lachnospiraceae > Simiaoa > Simiaoa sp. The sequence goes on from NZ_JBOKRY010000010.1 coordinate 48,565, forward strand.
GTTTTTTCTGTCATGGTCGTTCCATTTTCTTCCGTCTTCACGGCTGTCACTTCTGCGGTGTCTTCTACCCTCACCGGAGCCGGTGCTTCCATCCTCTCTGCGGTCTCTGTCACCGCGGACGAATCTTCTGCGCTCCCCGTCTTCACGGCCGAATCTCCGTCTTCCGTCTCCTCTACTGAAGCTGCGACCTTCACCATCGCCTCTGCCGGACCGGCCTCTGTCCCCGAAGCGATTGCCACGCTTTGTATATTCATCTGCGGCGATCTCCTCGCCCTTGTCACCGACCTGTAATTTCAGCATGGCAGCTGCCAGCTCCAGTGCATCACAGCCCTCCTCTTCCATCTTCCGCTGTAAAAAACTCTTCATCAGCTCGATGTCTTCATGCTCATGCAGTTCCCATGCCCTGTTCAGATATTTGTCTGCTTTCGCTTTCAGCACCTTCGCAGCTCCGGGAAGCTTTTTCTCCGTGATGGTGGTATGGCAGACTCTCTCGATCTCGCGGATCTTGTAGATCTCCCTGCTGTTGGCAAAAGTGAAGGATCTGCCCTTTCTGCCGGCACGGCCGGTTCTGCCGATACGGTGCACATAATACTCGATATCCTGCGGAATATCGTAATTGATGACAGCTTCCACATCATCCACATCAATACCTCTGGCTGCCACATCCGTAGCGATCAGGATACTGGTGCCACCATTACGGAAACGCTTCATGACCGCATCACGCTGCGCCTGGGACAGGTCTCCATGCAGTCCTTCTGCCTGGAAGCCCTGCTCCTTTAATAAATCCGACAGCTCGTCCACCTTTTTCTTCGTATTACAGAAGATCAGGGTCAGCTTCGGCTGATAATACTCTAACAGTCTTACGCAGGCGGCATCCTTGTCCTGGTTTTTCACGCGGTAGAATTTCTGGGATACCAGGGGAATGGTCAGCTCCTGCGCTGCCACCTTTACTAATTTTGCATCGTTCTGGAAACGGTCTGTGATCTCCAGGATCGGCTTCGGCATGGTTGCGGAGAACAGCGCGGTCTGGTGCTCGCCGGGGATCTGTCCAAGGATCAGCTCCATATCCTCTCGGAAGCCCATGTTGAGCATCTCATCCGCTTCATCCAGTACCACCATGTTCACCAGATCCAGCTTAATGGTGCGTCTACGCATATGGTCCATGACACGTCCCGGGGTTCCCACGATGATCTGCACGCCCCGCAGTCCCGCGATCTGACGGCTGATATCCTGTCCGCCGTAGACCGGCAGCACCTTGATGCCATGCATGTATTTTGCGATCTTCCGCAGTTCTTCCGCTGCCTGGATCGCCAGTTCTCTGGTGGGGCATAAGATAATGGTCTGTAACTTCTTCACATCCGGATTGATGTGCTGGATCGCCGGAATGCCGAATGCAGCCGTCTTGCCCGTACCGGTCTGGGCCTGTCCGATGATGTCCTCCCCCTGTAATAAATAAGGAATTGCCTGCTCCTGGATCGGAGACAGTTTCTCAAACCCCATCTCCCGGATTGCACGGACAATACGGTTATCTAACAACGGTTCGATCGATGCGATACCGTCCTGCTCCTTTACTTCTTCAACTTCTTCGTTCACTTCTTCATTTTCCAAAAAATAACTCACAAAATACTCCTTTAAATTAACTTCAACAATCCAAACTGCATTCGCAAGATCGTATCTTTGCGAAAATCACCCTGGTTCTGAATTGTTGCACAAAAAAAGAAATCATTGCGATGCGCTTCTGATTTCTTCCATCAAATCTCAACAACATTTCGTAGTATAGCACGGAAGCATTGAAAAAACAAGCGATTTCGTTTACCATATAATAAAAGTAATGCTTCCGAAGCAGAATAAACTAAATTTCGCATTACTATTTATGCCGTCCGGCGGCAGAATGGAGATTTTATGATACAGACATTACATATCGTACCGGAATATAACGAAGAACTGATCTATCCCGCCATCTGCAAAAGCATGGAGGCGCTGCACATCGCCGCAGATTTACGCCCGGAGATGAAGATCGTCATCAAGCCTAACCTCGTCATGGCAAAATCCCCGGATTTTCCCGCCACCACGCATCCGCTGGTGGTAAAAGCAGTGATCCGGTGGCTCCGGGAGCAGGGCATTCAGCACATCACCATTGCGGAAAGCTCCGGTGGTCTCTACAATGCCGAATCCATGAAGCATGTGTATCACGTATGCGGCATGGATACTCTGGGCGAAAGTGCAGAACTGAACATGGACTTTTCCGCACAGACCGTAAACTGTCCGGCAGGATTTAAAAATCACAGTTTCCACCTGATCACTCCCATCGTGGAAGCTGACTATATCATTAATATCTGTAAGCTGAAGACCCATGCCATGACCGGTTATTCCGGCGGCATCAAGAATCTCTTCGGCACCATCCCCGGTCTGGAAAAGCCCCAGATGCACTACCGCTGGCCGGAGATCGAAGATTTCTCCAACATGCTCTTAGAACTGGCTCAGACCGTAGCTCCCAATCTCACCGTCATTGACGCCATTGATGCCATGGAGGGTAACGGTCCCACCGGCGGCACTTCGCATCCTTTGCATATGCTGCTGGCGGCAAAAGATTTCTATACCCAGGACTGCTTCGCCGCAAAACTTATGGGATTAGAACCTACAGAGATCGTCATGCTGCGTCAGGCACTGGAAAAAGGTCTGGCTCGCCCTAAGGAGTTGGCGCTTGTGGGAGATCCGGTTCCGGAAGGCTTATCTCCTTTTCAGAAGCCGGATACCATAAAATTAGATTTTACCAACGGTGTGCCGAAATTTTTACGCAAGCCTTTCATGTTCGTGGCTTCCCGACTGTTGAAATCCTATCCGCAGCTGACCCCGGAGAAATGCGTGGGATGCGGAAAATGTGCGGAAAGCTGTCCGGCACATGTCATCAGAATCGAAAATCGCAAGGCGAAATTCAAGAGAAAAGGCTGCATCTCCTGCTTCTGTTGTCAGGAAATGTGCCCCATGAAGGCTATCAGTGTAAAGAAAGCCCTGTAATTTCCTGCTTTTTGCTATTATTGTTCTAATTGCATACAAAATTTTTACAAAAATATCAAAAAACGTGTTGACAAAGTGGGACACGCATTGTATACTGAACAGGTCGGTTGCGAGAGCAACGAAATGGAATCTTAGCTCAGCTGGGAGAGCATCTGCCTTACAAGCAGAGGGTCATAGGTTCGAGCCCTATAGGTTCCATTCCAACTTCGGTTGGTCATATGGCGAGATAGCTCAGTTGGCTAGAGCATGCGGTTCATACCCGCAGTGTCGAGGGTTCGAATCCCCCTCTCGCTATTAGGTTAAAAGGGTCGGAAATGCTGATAAATACAGCGTTTCCGATTTTTTTGATTTCTCAAAGTATCAAATAATATGTTTACTTTTGTTTACTTCTGGATTTCTGACGGTGATAATGGTTAAACCAGAGTTTAAAATGCGCCGGTTTTCTCCTCTTAAAACCAGGGTTAAGAAGCCTAAAACAAAAGGTACGAAAGCTGACTCCGTGGAAAAAGTTACGGTTGCCGAACTTCTTCCCTCTTTGGAAAATACGGTTTTAAATAAAAATTAAACTTTAGCATCACCGCTTTCAGCATTCTGATAGACAAAGGAATTAGTGGTCATGGTGATTTCATCTAATATAGCCAGATTTCCGCTTTTCTTTATGCACATTGTTATTTAATAATTTGGACTTGCACACCGCCAAACCCGTTACTGTTCCAAAACAAACTGCTCTGTCTCAGGGTTCCACTTTAATACTGCTACGATTTCTTCAGAACTTATCAATTTATCCTCAGATGCCACAATAATCAAATCATCTACTATATCCATATAATAAAAAGATTCATCTCCAATGATCTTTAGCGCATCTATCGGAATTTCTACCCATTGACTGCCTTCGACAGCTAAAAGCTGAATTTCCTGTGTTGATATTCCTTGATATGTTGTGGTTTTTGATACCAATATTCTGCTTTGTCCGTCACTCGCTTGAATACAGTTTATAACTACTTTATCAGCCGCAAACTCCTTATATGCTACCATTTCTAATGAATCAGCATCTAAAAGGATACCCACCGTTTTATCCAATCCTGCAACATGAGGGGTATTCAAAATCTTGCATAACACGAATATTTCACTGGCATTATCTTGCGAGAAAGAACCAAAATCAATCCGAACTATAACAATATCTAATGCACTGATGTTACCTTCTTCGTAATTCTCTGCTACCTTTTCTATAATCCTGTTATTAAGCTCTGAGACCATATCAGCACTATCCCTGGATTTCGATATTCCACACGCATTGATGCACATCAGCATAAACAACACAAGAACAGAGACCGGCAAAACCTTATTTTTCATCTTACCCATACTCGTCTTAATCTCTTTCTGGCACATTTTCTATTTTAATGTGCAGGATATGATCCTGCAATCAGTGTAATAATACAACAAAATATTCGATGCGGAATCACCATTTTTTGCACGCAATGCGGCACCCATTTGACATAGCCCGTAACGATGTCCTCCCGCACCAGTTGCAATATCTGTGCAACTTACAGCTTTCAAAGCAGGATGCGTAGAATGATCTTTTGTTCCATTACCACTACAGCTTGAGAAAAAGGCACCCCAAATATAATCATAAGTTGTAGATGATGGTTTATACATTACAATATCCGTTTTAGATTTACCTCCAGAAGTATAAAAAATATTTGCCGTTGCATCTATTGCCTCCTCGGTAACCTTAGTAGGATCATATACCTGACAACAAGAAGATGAGCAAACCTTATAATCTTTACCCGAATGATTCGAATAAACACTCAGCGCATACTCTAAGAAGGTGTTTGCCGCCACTGCCTGTGCTTCATACAATTCACTAACCTGTGTTGAAGTTAGTCCTTTACCAGTGTAATAACTTTTTCCGTAAAGTTCCGAAGATAATACAGTATAGATATATGTCTCTCTATCAACAGTTTTTGTTTGATTATTATAGTAAACCGCAATAGAATTGCTTACATCCGGAACAGAACTCATTGCTCTGGCAACAGATGATGTTGCAAAATTTCCTCTATCTATAATAGAAGGCAGTACAGTTTGTCCTCCTATATCATGCATTATTTCTTCTCTATCCTGCGAAACAGAAAAGCCATCATTTATATAGAATGTAAAAATTGTAGTTCCATCCGCACTGTCAACATCATAATTACTATAATTTGCCGCAAAATACCCTGCTGCATTTATTTCCCAATCGTATGTTCCTGAAGGGAGATTTTTTATTTGAAAACGTCCATCTTCACCCGTAATGACCGCAACTTCCCCATCTACAGAAATTGTAGCATTTGGAATAAAGGCTTCTGTATCATAATCTCTTACAACACCGACAACATTTGCCAAATTATTGTTGGAAAAAGTGTGCATACTTACTGCCAAGTCTACTGTTGCTGCAGAAAGGGCATAATTTTGGAATCCTTCGTCATAATCTTTTTGTGTTATTACCTCTGTCTCATAAAGTAAAGTTCCCTTGCTCACAGTATCCGTTTCTCCACATGCTTCTTCTGCATATGTAGTAATAGCAGAAGTATAAATAGAGCATCCGAACATAACAGCAATTGCCAAAGATATTATTCTTTTCTTCATATTTCACCCTCCCATTTTTTATAGGTAGTGTCAACTTTATACGCTCAAAATCACCCCAACTCCAGTAAAATCAAGTGTTCCAAGGCTGTGCCTTTACCTCCCCTTTCTTTGGCTTGGGTGACCAAAAATTTTGCATCGGAAGATCAGTCAAGACCGGACTGAAAGCCGTTAAATTCAACCTTGACGGGGCTTTCGTAAGCAAAATATAATCGTTCACCCCAATGGAAAGGAATACGATTTTTTCATAATTCGGTTTACATTACCTTTTATAATCTGCTCAATATAACCAAGTTCTTTCTCCTTGTGCTACTTTAATGTCAAATATTTATGTTTAATAAATCGGGCTTGCAAATCCTATAAGACTGCTATCTGTTAAATTGTACGTATGTCTCGAAACCTTATCACTCCAGTTTCCATCCACAACAGTAATCTGTGTGCTTGACACCTCAACTACAATGCCAGTGTGGCTACTAGATGTTGTACTCGTGCCCGTAAAGAAAATATCGCCGACCTCAGGTGTATAGCTTCCGTTATAAGCAGAACTGTAATAAAAACAATCCATGTCTTTGAAATTCTTCATTCCTGTCGAGCAGGAAGAATACTTAGGAATAACGGATGTTGATACGCCCGCTTCACTTGCGCACCAACTAACAAATATTGCACACCATGCTGCGGGGTTAAGCCCATACCATTGACCATATTTGGTGTAGTTTGCAGAACCGGCGTTCGCTGTGAAACTATCCAAGTCTGAATTGGAAGCCTTTTCTTTATACCCAACCTGGGATTCTGCAACTCTGACAATTTCAGCACAATAATCAGTATTTATGGAATTCAAGCTGTATAACGCTTCACTAACAGCTTGAATTTCTTCAGAAACATAAGAACAGGATTGGAATCCTGACACAGTCTCCCTATAACTGTCAGACACTACTTTGGCTACATCATATGCCTCATCGTACATGATAGTCAGGTTGTGTTCAATGTCTGCAGTCTTCACAACACCGTCATCTACATATTCCATGCTCTCATATAATGTCACAAAAGTTATTGTATCCTCTATGTCAATCCCAGAAATTTGAAAAGACATATCAGAAACGCTGACGTTATTTTCGGACAATGTAATTCTGTGAGCATTTTCATCGTTCACGATGCCGTTGACAGCCACTGTTCTCAAGCTTTCCGTGTCCCCGGTCATGACTGCTGTTTCCCGACTATCCATGTAGCTTTCTACCAACTCAAGTATCTCCACCCTTTCTGTATCTTCCAGGCCAGCCGCCTCTGCGGGCAAAATCGGAACCATAACAAAGATCATACAAATAGCTTAAAAACTCGCAATATACTTTTTCATTGCTTCCTCTTTTCTCTTCATAAAATACCTCTCTTTCTCGTCTGAACTTGTTTAATCTGCCTTCTGGTTAGAAATAAACAAATAACCATCATCCGTCTTTTGTAAAATGACCACCCATTGCCCCCCCTCATACTCTTTTTCGTATTTCAGTATGAGTTTGTTATTTGACTCCCAAGTTCCGGAAGTAACCATACACCAATCAAAATTCGAGTCTCCCATAATCAGATAGTAACTGTCATATTGCTCCAAATAATAGAAACTGTCCAAGCCTGTCTTTTTTGTCTCCGCCAGACTTATTCCCATTTTTTCCTGCAAAAAAGCATCCATTTCATTTGCTGTGATTTTTATGATATCCAAATACGGGGCATCACTACATAACTCTGTCAGCATTGACAGTTCATCCTCCGATACTTCGCCAAACGCTCCTCCAACGCCATTATAAAATAACTCAAACAAGTTAATTTCATCTGGTTGACTATACTCGCTGGATAACAGCATATTGTTCATGTTCGTTATGTCACCATTGAAAAATTCTGTGTTAAACACAGTAATTTCCTTTTCGGAAAGAGTACCGGAAGCCATCTGGCATCCTGAAAACATCAAAATCATAAAAGACAAGATAACCGATAATGCAAGTAAATCCATAACTTTTGTCAATATTTTCATTCAAAATCTCCTCCGTTTCACTTCTCAAATTTCTCGCCATTATAGACTCTTCATGGGCACCACTCCCATCCATAGTTGCAAAGCAGATTTCCCCACCTGCAATACACATTACATTTTTCTACAAACTGATAATTCTTTTCTGCCGATGTTGCCGTTTTAATTTCTCCATTAACACTACACGTCATTGTAACTCGATATGTACCTCTGGAAACCAGATATATTTCCAAGCCAGATGCTGTTATGGTATTGCTCGAATCTTCCCATGATTCCACATTGACCCAGCTACCAGAGACCTTTTCCTGGAACATAGCTTTTACATACATTTTTCAAATGATTTCTGCATTTCCCTATCAGCATTGTGATTACAACTATTAAAAATATTATATTTAGCTCCAAGAAGTAGCTATCCTTTTCAAATATAGTGCAAACTATTCCGATAAAAAAATCCAAGCATAAATATTTCATCAGCTTTATTTTAAAACACTTGTTCTCTTCTTCGTTTATCTCCCTGTTTCTGTTCTCAACTGGATATAACACATACACAAATACTTCCAGGGCGAATAATACAATAAGTGAAACAAATTCATGTAAACAGAGATTCTTAACTACAAGCAGAGTAGTAATATATGTTAAGCATGACAAAACAAAGCATATCCAGAATTTTTCCAAATGCAAACCACCTGCATAGGAACGCAATGGTGAGAAAATCACAAAGAAAAATATCCCTTCTAAGACCATATCGAGTTTCAGTGCGATGAACAAGCTTGCAACCAAAAATAACCCAACTTCCAAGGTTATGACAAATCCATATTCATAGACTTCCCGATCTGCTTCATCAACCATGCTCTTTTTGATAACATAATCTGTCAACAACTTTGCTACTTTTCTCATTTATTTGTTTTTCCTGAATTTCCTCACTTCTTCCGGCTGTTTAGGCTGATGGTATATGAGTGCACATCTGCTGTTTGCAGCTTTTGATAACATTCCATCAGCAACGGATGTTAATGCTTTTGCTAATACAGTTTTCTTTTCATTTTTCTTCATTATGTATACCCCCTTAATGAACTATTTTTGTAATCATATCATATTCCCCGCAAGATAATCACTAATATGTCAAAAATACGGCAATAGCTGTCAATTTTCCAGTAGATTCATGACAACGGTCATCCGTCTTTAGGATATCTTTAATTTTATCCATGAGTTCCGAGTTGTAAAATATCAGACCGAAAGTATATCAACCTTGCACGGGGTTCTAAATTTATAAAAGAATTTTCAGCACTTATCGGCCTGCCGTTAAGTTCCTACTTTTTAAACGACGGAGACATCAGAAAAAATGCTAAGCCACAGGTTTTAATCCGTGGCTTAGCACCATATTTTAAGATTCAACTCCCAAAGTCAGGTATCATATTCCCCTCAAAATAATCCCTAATATGTCAAAAATACGGCAATAGCTGTCAATTTTCCGGCAAATTCATAACAACGGTCAGGCAAAATACAGAATCCTGTGCTTCCACTAGAATTTCGCCCTGGTACTTTTCTGCAATTCTTGCTATGGAATTTAATCCATATCCATGTCTGCCGCTTTCTGTTTTTGTGGATTGATATTTTCCGCTTCTGTCGTTTTTTAAGACATGCTCATATGGATTCTTTATCAGCATGACCAGCGCCTGCTTTTTCACTCCCATGGATATTTCTATCACCTTTTGGTGCTGCCTGCAGTCCCGGACAGCTTCTATTGCATTATCCAGTGCATTTCCCAGTGCTATGCCAATATCACATGGTTCCATGGAAAGCTCCTCTGGAATAAATATTTTTAACTGAAATGTAATCCCGTATTCCTTAGCAACGGCATATTTGAAATTAATCAGACAATCAATGGTACTGTTGCCGGTATTGGAAATGTTTTCGGAAATATTGCTGTTTTTGATAATCTGATTCAGGTTTCTGATTACAGACTCTTTATCACTGTTTTCAACGCTGTTTTTTAAAACAATAAGTTTATTCAGCAGATTGTGCCTGTCCTCATAAAATTCCTCCAACATCTTTTTTTGCGATACCGTAATTTTTTCGATCATATCAAATTGCTGGGCATAAACTGTATGTTCTTTTTCATAAGCAAAAACTTTATTTATTTTTACATACAATTCAAAAATAATGACATTAAATAAGATAAGAATGCTGATAGTGATAACAGCAAAAAAGGACTTTCCTTCTGAGCAAAATTCATTGATTGCAATGACTATGCTTCCCACTGGCACCAACAGGAGAAAAAAATAATATTTTCCCGGTACCGGACTCTCCTTTCTTTTTTCTGCCACCATCGACAGTGCATATACAGAAAGGATCATCAGGATGTTCGATAATACCAACCCAATAATATCCCTTTGCTGGCTTTCCCCTATGTCAAAGCTATTGATTAGGGAAAAGACAAAGACCTCAATCAACGACCAGCCTGCATAGAATGTAGCCAATAAAAAGTATTTTTCCTTTCCACGGCTTTGGTAGGCAACCATCGCTATGGACAGAATCAGTAAAATGTTCAGAATGGTTGCAAAAATTTGCAGGCGCCCATTATGATAACCAAAGAAAAATTGGAATATGCAATAAACAATCCACAGAGAAACAGAAAGTATACTATTCTGCTTTTCTTCAAAAAAGCTTCCCCAAAATCTTTTTACAATCCATACGGTTGCGATAACAATAGAAATATTTAATAGAATATCTTCTATTTGATTATACATTGATTTCCCCTCCCAGAAAATGGCTGTATTGTTGGTTAAAGTATTTCTGCCGTTCTTCGCTTATAGGCAGTTTCTTCCCATTTACCAACGTTATTTCTATTTTTGTCCTTGATCTAATCAAATAATAATTTACCAGATAAGACTGATGTACTCTCAAAAAAGGTATTTTTCCATCTGACATTTTTTGTTCTATCTCTGACAGTTTCCCGTTAAATGTGTAATGCTCCCCGTTTTGCGTATATATTGTAACTTTCCTGACATTGCTTTCAAAGTATAAAATCTCTTTACATAGAATTTTATATTCTTCATGCTTATAAGAAAAGGTAAAATAGACCATTTTACTGCAGACTCTCTGATAAGTTTCCAGAAATGTCTTTGTCAATATCTCCTCATCGATTGGTTTCTTTATAAATCCAAATACATCCAACCGGAACAATTCCATCATATATTTATCATAGCCTGATACATAAATCAGAAGTACATTATCATCCACCTTCCGTATATTTTCAGCCGCAGTGATGCCATCGCCACCCTTCATCTGAATATCCAAAAAGATGATGTCATACTTTGTTCCTGATGTAACCTGCCTTTTGAGTTCCCTACCACTGTAAAAAACATCAATATTCACGGGAATGCTTTCCCGCTTGCATACTTCAGAAATTATATGCTCTATCTGATTCACAATTACATTTTCATCATCACAAACAGCAATTCTTATCATGTGTACTACCTGCATTATACTTATAAAAGTGGACACATTGGTTAAATAGACTTACTATTAACATAGACACCAAAAGGAGGTATCTTTTATGTCCACAAAACAACATTACGATGAGGATTTCAAACGAACCCTCGTTGAGCTTTACCACAATGGTAAAACTCAGGCCTCTCTTATCAAAGAGTACGGCGTATCTCAAACTGCTCTTTCCAGATGGGTCAAACAGTATTCAACTGTTGAAACTGATGACGGTGAAGTTCTTACTGCAAAGCAGGTGAAAGAGCTTCAAAAACGTATGGCTCAGCTGGAAGAAGAAAACCAAATACTAAAAAAAGCGATTGCCATATTCACGCCACACTCAAGCAACGATTAGATGCCGTGCATAAGCTGCGTCATCAATACGATATCAAAACTCTTTGTCGAGTTCTTCGCATAAATCGCAGTACTTATTACAAGCACTTTTATTCAGATTTAGCACCTCGTACAAAAGAAAATCCGTTGATTCGTAAGCACCTTTTACAAATCTATACTGATTACGATAACTCTCTTGGTGCTTACAAGATCCGTCGTGTATTAGAACGTGATTATGGCATAAACATCAGTCTCGGCAGAGTGGACCGCCTGATGAACACTATGAATCTACCAAAACGTTCCACAGAAAAACCAAAATGGAAAGGTGCCTGGAAAGACAATGGTCCTTGTGAGTAACACTCCCTTTTGAAATCGAGACAGATTCACGTCCCCTCTCGCTTTTAAAATTTCTTACCGCACTTTGGGCAATACTCAAAATTTTCTGCTGTCTCATACCCACAGTAATTGCAATGTTTATAGTTATACCCATAGGTCACTTTTGAAATTCTCTGCAAATGCTCCGGGCGAATCAGTACCTGCTCTCCCCGGGCAATGGCCTTTCCCATCTCCGGATCCAGTTCATACAGCGTATTACAGCAGCTTGTCCGCACATAATAGTGCTTATTCCACTTAATACACGGTATGAAAAACATAGCCCGTCTCCTATCTCACCAGTCCCATGTTGCTTCTGTATTCCTCATTCAACTGCCGCAGTTCCTTCTCCCCGTTAATGTACGGTTCATAAAATGTATCCACGGAACCACCGCCCAGATTATCACAACCGTTGCAGAAGTCACAGGCTCCACCGCACTGGTTCAAACCCTCCTGTATAATGCGGATCCGCTCTTCTCTCGTTGTATCTTTGATCAGTATACTTTTGATCTCCATATGCCATCACCTTTCCTGATTTATCAATACTATATATCAATAATAATGAAACTGCCTGATATGCGATAACTTTATTTTACCACACATCAGGCAGTCTGTTATCATTTTATTTCTTTACCCCGGCAATATCATCCAGATCCCGGCCTTGATAATTCCGATCCCTACCGGTATTAAAATGATTGTACAGCAGAAGATCACTCCCACGCCCGACAGGATGAGGCCGATGGGCAACAGGATCAGCAGCCACACACAGGCCTTTAAAATTGCCCCGGTAATCTTATATGCGATTCCGAATAAAATGGTTAACAGCAACAGACACAATATAAATGAAATCATAATTTTTCTCCTTTCCATAATGTAGGCCACATGCTTCACAGAAAAAACTCCTGTCTTTGTAGCTATTATATCCGGTTGTCCCACCATTTTCAGTACGTAATGTTGCACGATAAGTCATCCTAATATAGGAAAAGGACAGAGGATATCCTCTGCCCTTTTCTAGGCTGTTTCTATGCTGTTTCTTCAGGAATGGTCCCGGAACATAATGCATTCCTTCACTGTTTCCAACAGCTTCTTTTCATCCATCGGCTGTTGATAATGTCTTCCGCAAAGGCATTGGCGCTCATGGCAATGATGGGGACATTTCCGGCATCCGACCGTTTCATGGACCGGATCCTGCGGGTGGCATCCCAGCCATTTAGCTTCGGCATCATAATGTCCATGAAGATCACATCGTAATATCCCAGCTCAGATTTTTGAACTTTTGTACCGCCTCTTCTCCGTCTGCAGCGCACTCTACGTGGATCCCGTAATCCTCCAGCATGAATTTTGTGATCTCCATGTTGAGTTCATTGTCCTCTGCTAACAGCGCCCGCAGACCTTCCACCGGGATTTCCTCATAGTTTACGTTCTTCTCCTTCTCCACCGGTTCCCCGATTTTGAACGGAAGTGTCATGGTCACAGTAGTTCCGACGCCTTTTTTACTCTCTATGGCAATGTCTCCATCCAGCCTGTCCACGATTTTCTTTGCAATGGCAAGTCCCAGTCCTGTGCCTTCGTACCTGGATCTGCTGGTCTCATTCTCCTGCGTGAACGGTTCAAAAGCATGTTCCAGAAAGGTTTCACTCATGCCGATACCAGTATCGGCACAGCCGAATTCATAGACTACCCGCTCCTCGTCCGCATATTTTTCTGCACACCAGACACGTACACTGCCGCCCGGTCCGGTAAATTTAACCGCATTATCAGAAATATTGGTCAGCAGTCTCTCCACATAGATTGGATTCCCTGCCAGATCCATATGGCGGATATCACTCTGTTCCCAGTCAACAATATATTCCACATTCTTTTCTGCCGCCTGCTTCTGCTTGCCGAGGTTAACCCGGTTCAGCAGTTCTGCCAGATTAAACGGAATCTCCTGTTCCACTACACCTCCCGACTCCAGTTTGTTCATATCCAGAATATCATTCACGATAGAGACCAGATACTTCGATGAAGTCATGATCTGTTCCCGGCACTTTCTCTGTACCTCCAGATCATCCGGATAACGGTTTGCCAGATTCAGCGTGCCGATAATGCCATTCATGGGTGTCCGGATATCATGACTCATATTTGACAGGAAACGGGCCTTCAAAGCTGCTGCCTTCCTGGCTTCCTCCACCTGATACATCAGTTCATGTTCCCACTTCTTGGTATCGCTGATGCTGCGGATCAGGCAGAGCACATGGGTCAGTACACCGTTTTCGTCTCTCTTTTTTTCCACAAAACGGAGTCTGTGCCAGTCGCCATCCTTCATCCGGTATTCTAGGACTAACGTCTCTTCATTCTTCATGCGTTCCGGCAGGGTCTTCAGATCCACAAATTTGAAAAATGCCTCCTGATACTCCTCCGCCACGTATTGTCTGCATACCTTTTCATTGCTTTCCGACAGCTTTCCCGATTTCGTGAACTTCAGATGCTCGGTATCCCGGTTATTGATCTCTTCGAAATAATCTGCCTGAATATCGATCCGTGAAATATACTGGTAAGTTCTGGCGATGGAGGAAATGATCTCGTTACTCAGCTTCACTTTCTCCAATGTGTCCTGTAACTGCTTCTGGATTGCTTTTTCTTTGTACAGAATGCTGTCTATATTCCGGCAATAATTTATTCAGGATGTCATTTTCGTTCTGCTCATAGTTTAAAGACATCGTTTTCCCCTTCTACGGCACAATAAAAGCCGTCTGCCAAAAATGTGCACTGACAGACGGCTCACGATAAACATACTCCCCTACACTCAGGAATCTGCTGCAACCGGCTGTCATAGTCTGATTTTTCTCTATGTTCAGACCTTAGACCCATCTGGCTTTGTGTCCCCGTTTTTCAGCGGGTTTACTAAATAGATATTATTTTTATTACATTTTCTCCGGAGCTTCGAATCCCAGCATATCAATACAGGTCTCCAGGATATCTCTGGTCAGCACTAAAAGTGCTACCAGTCCCTGCTTACGCTCCTCATTCTCTTCACCTAAGATCTTGGTCTCATGGTAGAAGTGGTTGAACGCATTGGCAAGATCGTAAATATAGGCACATACCTTATGGGGTGCCAGTTCTTCTCCAGCGGTAGCGATCATGGTATTGAACTGTGCCAGTTCCATGGCAAGCTCTTTCTCGGACGCATTACCGGGCTGCTGTAATTTTACAGCGGTCAGGTCTCCGCCCTGCTCCTTGTATTTATTCAAAATAGACTTGATTCGCACAATGGTATACAGGATGTAGGGGCCGGTATCTCCCTCGAAGGAGGTGAAACGGTCGATATCAAAAACATAATCCTTGGATGCCTGATTGGACAGATCACCGTATTTTAACGCGGAGATAGCTACCACGTCCGCTACCTTTCTCGCCTCGGCATCTTCCATATCGCGGCCTTCCTTGATCTTTTTGTACATCTCATCCTGGGTATCCTTGATCAGGTTCTCGAGACGCATAACACCGCCCTGTCTGGTCTTGAAGGGTTTGCCATCCTTGCCGTTCATGGTACCGAAGCCCAAGAACTTCAGCTCGGTCTCGGGTTCTACCAATTTCGTCTTGCGGGCACAGCGGAATACCTGCTCGAAGTACAATTCCTGACGCTTGTCCACCACGTAGATCAGCTCGTCGGGATGATACAGCTTCATACGCTCCATAATAGTAGCCAGGTCTGTGGTATTGTACAGAGAGGCCCCGTCGGACTTTAAGATCATGCAGGGAGGGATCTCCTTGGTGTCGGTATCTTCCTTGACATCCACTACCAACGCACCCTCACTTAAGTGTGCATAGCCGTTGTCCTTCATATAAGCGACCATCTCCGGGATGATGTCATGGACATCGCTCTCTCCCTTCCACAGATCGAATTCTACGTTTAATTTGGAATAATTCTTCTTCAGGTCGTTCACAGACACATTGATAATGTGCTTCCACAGAGCACGATATCCTCTGACACCGCTCTGTAATTTGAAGGTTGCTTCCATGGCCTTTGCCTTGTACTCGGGATCTTCCTTGGACTTGGCGCTGGCTGCGGGATAGATTTCCTCCAGTTCACTGATGGTAAACGGAGCTTCCTCGGGATATTCCCCGGCGTAGTTCTCATCAAAATATACCAGTTCCGGCTGTCTCTCCTGTAAACCGGTGATGACCAGACCCATCTGTAATCCCCAGTCACCCAGATGCACATCACCGATAACCTCATGTCCCACATAGCGGCTGATGCGTTTTACGCTCTCACCGATCACTGCGGAACGTAAATGTCCCACATGCAGAGGTTTTGCCACGTTGGGGCCGCCGTAGTCGATAATGATCTTCTTGGGATGTTCGGGCTTCTCCAGACCGAATTTTTCATTTGCCTCCATGCCCTGTAAATAGGTGAGCAAAAATGCCTCACTGACCTTCAGGTTCAGGAATCCGGGGGCTACTGCCACCACTTCGGAAAATACCTTGCTGTCTTTTAACTGCTCTGCCACGTCGTTTGCGATCATGATGGGGGCTTTTTTATACAGCTTGGCTCCCGCCATGGCGCCGTTACACTGATATTCGCACAGGTCAGGACGGTTGGAAAGCATTACTTTTCCTAAGCTTCCGTCATAGCCTGCTGCGGTAAATGCCTGCTGCATTTCCTCTGTCAGCATTTCTAAAAATTTCTTCATGTCAGTCAATCCTCATACCTTTCAGTAATCTGCCGGTATTCCGTTACTTCCTGTAATGTACCGGAATATCTTGTGCAGTCACAATTTCTATCTCTCACGCTTCTGCGCTGTTTTCAATATTTCTACTATATCCTAAAATTCCTCATCCCGCAAGACGCAATTACGCATTTGCAATCTGTGCTTCCCGCTCCGCCTTGGAAAAGGCACAGCCGCAGTAATTCTGCCGGTACAGCTCATACTCTGCGGACAGTTCGATGGATCTCTTATACCCGTTCTTTTTCTTGAAATCCGAGGGCAGCCAGGGGATACCATATTCCCCGGACAGTGCCTGCCCGATCTCATTGATCTTCGCCGCATTTTTCAGAGGGCTGATGGTCAGGGTCGTGGCAAAATAGTCATAACCGCCATCTGCCGCCAGCTCCGCAGTCCTGCGCAGCCGCAGGTCGAAGCAGCGAAAACACCTCTCTCCCCCTTCGGGACAGTTCTCGTAGCCCTTCGCCATCTCATAAAAACGCTCCGGTTCATAATCTCCCTCCACGATGTCGATGGGCCATCCCTTTTCTTCTTTATTATAAGCTGCGATCAGACGCTTCTGCTCCGCCACACGCTTTCGATATTCTTCCGAAAAGGAAATGTTGGGATTGTAATAAAATACCGTGATCAAAAAATAACGGCACAGATATTCCAGACAATAACTGCTGCACGGTGCACAGCAGCTATGCAGAAACAGGCGGGGCGGTCGGTAATCCGACGCTGCCTCGCCCTTCTCCTGTAAGGTATTTAAAATTTTCTCTAATTCTTTCTGATAATTTACCTGATTCATACGGTTCTCTTTTCGTATATCTATACTCTATCTATACTCCACATATCTTACCCAATATCTCCTGCAAACAGTCATATCGTGCAAGGCATGCATGCGACGCTGTTCATGATCTGCGTTCATTATAGCATATTTTTTTGGAGATACCGCAATCATTTTTTCAAAAGCTCCTCCGCTACGCCAGACTGATCATCCACTTCTTTTAAAATATATTCCACCACCTACAACAGATAAAATCCGGCGCTGCCCCCGGGCACAGTAACCTTTCCGCCTGCAAATGCAGTTTCCCCGCCGAAGGTATACAAAGCTTCCTTTACCGCATAGTCTCCGTTGAAGCTGGCCTCTCTGTCCGCCGGATTGATGATGACCAGGATCTTCTCCTTGTCGTCACTGCGCAGATACGCCAGCGGATATTGTTTTTCCTCGGCATAGACAAACTCGATCTCTCCACGGCTCTGCAATGCGCTGTGAGCCTGACGAATGCCTATCAATTTCTGAATCTCATGATACAGGGAATCCGGATCTGCCATCTGCGCCTCCACCGTGGGACGGTCAGTGGCTTCGTCCTGTTTTACATAAAGTTTTTCCTTCGGTGCCGCGCTGAAACCGGCGTTGGTGGTATGATCCCACTGCATTGGGGAACGGGAACCGGTACGTCCGTAACCGCCCTCTATGGAGTGCAGATTTTCCACATAGCGCATACCGATCTCATCGCCATAATATAGAAACGGTGCACCGGGCATGGACAGGAGGAATGCAAATGCCACCTTTAACTCCTCCCCATGAATGCTTCTCGCCAGACGATCCATATCATGGTTACCGGAAGGAATGCAGATCAGGCCCTTGCGCTGTGCCTTTTCATAATTTTCCTTGTATTTCTCTACGAAGGCTGCCACATCCCCCTTACCTCTTCTGGAGAAGAAAGGCTCCTCGCAGCGGAACAGATCGTTATAATGAGACGGTCCAAAATGAAGTAAAAAGTCCATATGGAAGCCGCCCTGCAGGGACTTGTCCGGTTCTCCCCACTCGGATACCAGCACTGCCTCGGGGAACTCTGCATCCAGGAACGCTCTTACCTTTCTCCACAGAGCAATGTTTCCCTTGCCGTCCTCATCGTTTTTCACCAGAGAACCTGCCATATCCACACGGAAGCCGTCACAGCCCATGCCGATCCAGAACCGCATGACATTTTCCATCTCTGCAAGCGTTGCCTTAGGGCCCGGATCATCGGGATCCTGCTGCCAGTCCTGCGTCTTTTTATAAAATCCGTAATTGAGTGCCGGCTGGTGTGCGAAAAAGTTCACGATCACTGAGCCCTCTCTCTCGGAGATACCGCACAGGCTTCCCATGTTCTCCAGCTGTCCCCAGGTGCTGTCGGTCCAGATATAACGATCGGTAAATTCATTACGATCTGCCTTACAGGACTCCTTAAACCAGGGATGTGCCACAGAGGTGTGTCCCGGCACCAGGTCTAACAGGATATGCATATCCCGCTTGTGTACTTCGTTAAACAGACGCTTCAGATCCGCATTGGTGCCGTATCTGGGCGCTGCCTGATAGTAGTCCGCCACATCATAGCCAGCGTCTCCGAAGGGTGATGCAAAACAGGGATTCATCCAGATCGCATTGCATCCCAGTTCCTTAATATAATCCAGTTTTTCTATGATACCCTGAAAATCACCGATACCGTCACCATTGGTATCCAGAAAAGACTGGGGATAAATTTCATAAAAGATTGCATTATCAAGCCATTTTGCCATAGTGTACTCCTTCCTGTGTGCTTTATTTTTATTATAAAAACGTTTTCCGTATTTTTTCTTTTACCATACCACAGAATGGCTACTTGTACAACTGAGAAAAACCATCTATAATAAAATGGCTTGATGCCCCGGTAAGCTTCACGATATGCGAATAGCGGGCAGGGTGCTATGTGCCAGTGGCACATGTTTAGCACGGACCGAAGCGGAGCGTAGAAGTGAGAGTGCGTAGCACGAAACAATCCGCAGGCATCCAGCCAAGATAAAGAAATAAGAACGAGGTCTATCATGTTAACACAAAGAGTAAGCACCATCGATGAACTCCTGCAGTTCGTCAGCACGTTACGCCAAAAGCACGGCGTCCGCCTCTGGTTCCGCGGGGAAGAGAATGCGGATCTGACTCTGATCCCTTCCATCCAACGAAGCCAGAAAAGACTGGACTCCGAACGCTATATTGCCAATGATTTCTATATCCGGGCGAGACAGATCCTGGACAATCCTCCCGACAAACACAATTACGCCAGCTGGGTCTCCCTGATGCAGCACTACGGTCTGCCCACGAGAATGTTAGACTGGACCCAGTCTCCCCTGATCGCCGTATTTTTCGCCACGGAGACTTACCGAGAGACTCCGGACACCGATGCCTGCGTCTGGGTACTGACACCGGGTCTGTTGAACGAGAAGGAAGGCTTCGGCAACTGCATCTATCCCATTGATGCGGACACCACACAGGAAATGCTGCTGCCTGCCTTCAAACACAACCACCACAATCCGGAATTGAAAAACAAGATCCTGGCTTGCAGCTCCACAGAGAATAACCTCCGCATGTACTCCCAGTACTCCAACTTCACCGTACATAACTCTCTGGAACGTCTGGAAGACATCTGTGATGAAAATATGCTGTATAAGATCATTATTCCCTCCGGGCGGAAACAATACTTTATAGAAAGCCTGCGGGTATTCGGCATCTCCGAGAGCTTCGTATACCCCGATCTGGATCATATATCCAACGATTTGAAGGACTCCTATGGGATTTAGGTTCATTTGCTACAAATCGCTGTAGGATTTTGAAAGATTCCTATGGGATTTAGCGCAACAGTTCAGTCATGAATATATCCGAGAACATAAATCATGCTCGCATAATTTTGTGAACGAATATATTCATGCACAGAGCGCCAATTTATGAGCAAAGGCAGTCACGAAGTGACGTAAAAGCGTGATAACGCGGCTTTGCGAATGGCGCGGACTGAACTGGTCAGCCATTTTGAATTCATTGGATTCATTAATTAAGAAAGGAAATATACACATGAAAATCGTATTACAGCATCTGACCAAGAAATTCCCCGCACGCGGTCCTGTCCGCGGCAGGAAGAACCGCGAAGATGTCATTGCCGTGAATGACTTCGACTTCGAGATTCCTGACGGCAAGCTGATCGGACTCTTAGGTCCCTCCGGCTGTGGCAAAAGTACTGCCTTGAATCTGATCTGCGGTCTGCTGAAACCCACCGATGGCAAGATCTTTTTCGGCGAAGATGATGTCACCGGACTTCCGCCCGAGAACCGTGGTGTCGGCATGGTGTTCCAGAACTATGCCCTCTACCCCCACCTCACTGTGGAAAAAAACATTCAGTTCCCCCTGGAGAATCTGAAGGGTGCTGACAAGCTTTCCAAAGAAGATATGAATAAGCGCGTGCTGGAGGCAGCAAAGCTGGTACAGATCGACCACCTGTTAGAGCGTAAACCCAATGAGCTCTCCGGCGGTCAGCAGCAGCGTGTTGCCATCGCCAGAGCCTTAGTCAAGCTGCCAAAAGTTCTTCTTTTGGACGAGCCTCTCTCCAATCTGGATGCCAGACTCCGGCTCCAGACCAGAGAAGAGATCCGCCGGATCCAGCAGGAGACACAGATCACCACCATCTTCGTTACCCACGATCAGGACGAAGCCATGAGCATCTCCGATATGATCGTCGTGATGAAGGACGGTATCGTACAGCAGATCGGCAAGCCCCAGAACGTATACGATGATCCCGTGAATCTGTTCGTTGCAAAGTTCCTCGGCACACCTCCCATCAATGTATTTTCCGGTGAGGTAAAAAATGAACAGTTATACATTGGCTCCGAGGCTGTCCTGTCCACTCCCGGAGTAGCGGATCAGCCCGTGCATGTCGGCATTCGCCCGGAAGGCTTCGTCTTAAAAGAGGACGGACCTCTCTCCTGCGATCTGGTGCGTCTGGAGGTCATGGGCCGGGATGTGAGCATTGTTTCCACCCATGAGAAGTCCCAGAACGTTACCATCCGTTCCATCATTGATGCGGACGAAGGCAGATCTCTTCCCACCGGAAAAGTGCATTTCGCCTTAAAGCCCGCAAAAGTATTCCTCTTTTGCACCGACACCGAAGAACGCATCCGTTTCTAATATTTTATCCGGTTTTGCAGTCCGGCGGTATTCATGGGCTGCAGAAAGAATTGAGGTTTCTTATGGAAAAACAAAATCTGAAAGCCTGGCTCTATCTATTGCCGGCATTCCTGTTTCTGGGTGCTTTTATGATCTATCCTCTTATCGACGTATTCGTGTACTCCTTTGAAGAGGGTTACAATTCCGCATCCCAGACCTTTTACGGCGTAGGCATGTACAATTACTCCTATGTACTCCACGATCCGTACTTTTTACAGGCATTGAAAAATACCTTCATTCTGGTCATCATCACCGTTCCGGTCTCCACCGGACTGGCGCTTTTGATCTCCGCTGCCTTAAGCTCCATCAAACCGCTGCGGGATCTGTTCCAGACCATATTTTTCCTGCCCTACGTAACCAATACTCTGGCGGTCGGTCTGGTCTTCATGATTCTTTTCAAAAAGACTCCTTACTCCGACGGTCTGATCAATCTGCTGATCCAGTTTTTCGGCGGCAGCTCCGTGGATTTCATCGATGGACCCTACTGGGCGAAAATGTTCGTGCTGTGCTTTTACACCATCTGGATCGTTATGCCTTTTAAGATCCTGATCCTGACCAGTGCTCTCGCCAGTGTGAACCCCATGTACTACAATGCGGCAAGAGTAGACGGCACTTCCCGTTTCCGGATGTTCACGAAGATCACACTGCCCATGATCTCTCCCATGGTATTCTACCTGATCATCACCGGCTTTATCGGTGCATTCAAGGCATACAGTGATGCCGTGGCGCTCTTCGGCACGAACCTAAATGCTGCAGAGATGAATACCATCGTCGGTTACGTCTACGACATGCTCTACGGCGACAGCGGCGGATATCCTTCCTATGCTTCCGCCGCGGCGATCCTGCTGTTTGCCATCGTCCTGACCATCACCTGCATTAATCTGCTGGTCAGCAAAAAGCATGTCCACTATGTATAGGAAAGGAGGTCTTTGTGATGTCTGATGTTACATCTGATTATAAAAAACAAGAAAAGCGCACCCGGATCTGCGGCAATATCCGTAATGGGATCGTCTACTTTTTTCTGTGTCTGTGGGCGCTGATCGTGCTGTTCCCTTTTTACTGGATGGTACTGACCTCCGTAAAAAGCTACGGCTCCTATAATGCGGAATATATTCCGAAGTTTTTCACTCTGTCTCCCACTCTGCAGAACTACGTGGACGCTTTTACCACTGTTTCTCTGGGAAGATACCTGTGGAACACTTTGTTTTTCACTGTGGTCACCACTGCCATCATGTTGGTGGTCATCACCCTGGCGGCCTTCGCGTTTGCAAGGTTAAAATTTGCCGGAAAAGATCTGATCTTTACGTTATTTTTATCCCTGATGATGATTCCGAACGAGCTGGTGGTCATTACGAATTTCACCACTATCACGAACCTGGATCTGCGTAATACCTTCACCGGCCTGATCCTGCCTTCCGTGACCAGCGTATTTTATATCTATCTGCTGCGGGAGAATTTCGCACAGATTCCGGACGAGCTGTATTATGCCGCCAAGGTGGACGGTACTTCCGATCTGCGGTATCTGCGCAAGGTCATGGTGCCCATCTGCAAACCCACGCTGATCACCATCGTGATCCTGAAGGTTATTGAATGCTGGAACTCCTATGTGTGGCCCAGACTGATCACCGATGATCCGGATTACTATCTGGTATCCAATGGTATTCAGGAGATCCGTGAGAATGGTTTCGGCAGAGAGAATATCCCCGCCATGATGGCTGCGGTGGTCGTGATCTCCGTTCCTCTGGTGGTGTTGTTCCTCGTATTCCGTAAAAAAGTCATGGCAGGCGTTGCCAGAGGAGGTACCAAAGGATGAGTCGATTTAGCAAAAAGCTGGCACTCTTATGTGCCCTGGGCGGGCTGTCCCTGTCTCTGACCGGCTGCCATGGTTCCAAGGGGCTGCCGGAATTCACTGTTCCGGAGGAATTCGATACTTCCAGGAACTATGAGATCACCTTCTGGGCGAAAAACGATACCAACAAGACCCAGACGGAAATCTACAAAAAAGCCATTGCGGATTTTGAAGCCCTGTATCCCAATATCACGGTGAACCTGAATCTATACACGGATTACGGCAAGATTTACAACGATGTCATTACCAATATTTCCACCAATACGACACCCAATGTCTGCATCACCTACCCGGATCACATTGCCACCTACCTCACCGGACAGAACACCGTAGTTCCTCTGGATGACCTGTTTGCTGATGAGAAATACGGTTTGGGCGGTACACAGCTTGCCTATGACGGTCCTACCAGAGAAGAAGTCATTCCGCAGTTTTTGAATGAATGCTCCATCGACGGTCATTTCTATGCCGTACCCTACATGCGTTCCACCGAAGCCTGCTACGTGAATAAGACCTACGTGGAAAATCTTGGATATACTCTGCCGGATGTACTGACCTGGGATTTCATCTGGGAGGTCTCCGAGGCTGCCACCGCCAAAAATGCGGACGGCACCTATGTAGTCAACGGGCAGAATGTACTGATCCCGTTTATCTATAAGTCCACCGATAACATGATGATCCAGATGTTAAAGCAAAAGGACGCGGGATATTCCACAGCTGACGGCAGCATTGAACTTTTCAACGATACCACCACGGATCTTTTGTATGGTATTGCCGGACATGTAAAAAGCGGTGCCTTTTCCACCTTCAAGATTTCTGGTTATCCTGCGAACTTCCTGAATGCAGGACAATGTATTTTTGCCATTGATTCCACTGCCGGAGCCACCTGGATGGGTACGGATGCCCCACTGTCGGATATCAGCGAAGACTCTCTGGTGCAGTTTGAGACCGCCGTACGGATGATTCCCCAGTTTGACCCGGAGCATCCCAAAATGATCTCTCAGGGTCCTTCCGTCTGCGTCTTCAATAAATCAGACTCTCAGGAAGTACTGGCATCCTGGCTGTTTGCCCAGTATCTGCTCACCAACGATGTGCAGATCGCTTATTCCGAGACAGAAGGCTATGTACCTGTAACCTCTAAGGCACAGAACTCCGCAGAATATCAGGAGTATCTGTCCGAATGCGGTGCGGATAACGGTACGCATTATGCGGTGAAGATTGAGGCTTCCAAACTGTTACTTGACAACGTAGACAGCACCTTCGTTACACCGGTCTTCAACGGTTCCGCATCCTTACGCGACGCTTCCGGACAGTTGATTGAAAATGTAGTGAAATCAACCCGCAGAAAAGAAACTGTGGACGATGCCTACATCCAAAAGCTTTACAGCGATGTGGAGAGCCTGTACCGTCTCGGTCAGGGAAGTGATGCCTCCTTCGGCAAAAAGGAACTGGGTGCCATGCCCCGGGCTTCCGTGATCCTGTTAAGCATACTGGCTGTCACCTGGGTTCTGATTCTGCTGTATGTAGGGCGGGAATATTTAAAAAACAGAAAGAAGTAATTTTTCAGCCCCATTCGTAAGTTAGCCTCTGATGGTATTTTCCTGCGGATGGGGCCTCTTTTTGCAAAAAGCCTTGATTTATCTTGTGTTTCAGGTATAATGGAACTGTTCGGTGTCTGAGCGCACCGGATAAATTGAGGAGATGTCTGTGTATCTGCACAGACCCATATGCGCCACAAAGCGCAGGAATGGAGGATTATTATGAAAAAGAAGACACTTGCATTAACCATGGCTATGGCTCTGGTTCTGTCTCTCGCTGCATGTGGAAACAGCAATGCAGACGTTGCTGCTGAATCTACCGCTGCTGCCACCACTGAGGCTACTACCGAAGTTGCTACTACCGAAGCTGCTACCGAGGCTACTGAGGCTGTTGCTGATGAGAAGTCCGAGGGTGTTATGACCTATGAAGAGTACATGGCTGCTGATCTCGATTCCGAAGTTGTGATCGAGGCTTATGTTCAGGCAAAACAGTCCTGGTGGGAAGACAAGGCTACCCTGTACACCCAGGATCAGGACGGCGCTTACTTCATTTATAATGCCGTATGTTCCGAAGAGGATTATGCAAAGCTGGTACCCGGTACCAAGATCAAAGTAACCGGTTATAAGACCGAGTGGTCCGGTGAAGTTGAGATCGCTGAAGGTGCTACCTTCGAGATCGAAGAGGGCAGCTACATCGCTCCCGTTACCGATGTGACTGATCTGTTAGGTACCGATGATCTGATCAACTACCAGAACCAGTTCGTAGCTTTCAAGGGCATGACCGTAGAAGCTGCTGGTCAGGATGCTGACGGTAACGACGTTGCTTTCCTGTACAACTGGGACGGTTCCGGCGAAGACGGTAACGACCTGTACTTCAACGTATCTCTGAATGGTCAGACCTATACCTTCACCGTTGAGTCTTATCTGTGCGACAACACCACCGATGTTTACAACGCAGTAAAGAACTTAAAGATCGGTGACACCGTTGATATGGAAGGCTTCCTGTACTGGTACGAAGGTGTGAACCCTCACATCACTTCCGTAACTGTGAAGTAATTTAATGGCATCGTCAATAAATCGCCAATAAGAAGATTGCAATATAAAAGAGCTGTCCTCGTAAGAGGGCGGCTCTTTTTACTCTGCCTATCTGTCTACTGCATTCTTTTATACTTTAGCATTTTCATACATTGTCCAAGCTTCACTTCCGCTTGCTGCAAAAGCAAATTCCAATACTTCCATGTGCTGCAATCCTTATCTTCTGCTCTCCCACCATCGTTTAGCAATCCGAAAGCCCTCCATGGGAACGCAGAACCTTCGGTCTCTGGGCGGCTGCAATGCAGTATTGAGTTCCTCCATATCGAACCACTCCACGCACTCCACTTCCTCTTTTTGCAGGGTAAGCTTTTTAGCATCTACATGCTTGGTGTACATGTAGACGAATGCCACTTCATTGTCCCGGAACATTTTTCCATAGAATTCTTTTTCGTATTGAATATCAAAACATCCGGCGAATGTAAGATCCTCCTTTGATGCCCGGATTCCCAGTTCTTCGTGAAGCTCCCGGATTGCGGACTCTTCCGGCTCATCCCCAGCCTGAATATGTCCGGCGGAAGAGGTATCGAACCGCCCCGGGAAACTATCTTTCTCAGCGGAGCGCTTCTGTAATAACAGCTGGGCTTTTCCGTCCTGTTCCCTCACGATCCAGATATGGGCGGTTCTGTGGCGGACACCCTTTTCATGCGCCTGTGTGCGTTCTATGGTCTCCCCTGTGGGAATGCCTTTTTCATCTACGATGTCAAATATTTCCATGGTGTTATGGCTCCTTTGTGTTTCTTTGTAGTCCTCTGAGTTTCCTTCTAGTCCTCTGAGTTTCTTTGCAGTCCTCTGAGTTTCTTTGCAGTCCTCTGAGTTTCTTTGCAGTCCTCTGAGTTTCTTTGTTAATTCATCTGGGCCGCGATCGTGCTGAGTTCTGCTCCGATATTGCCGCCTGCCCCTTCAATGACCTTTGCGTTGATGACTGCGGCAATATCGATAGCTACTGTCTTTGCCTTCTAAGGTCTAATACCATCAGATCGAAATCATAATATGTTCCGTCCATCTTATAATACGCCGGTGAGGTCCCGATTTTTCGGAATCCATATTTCTCATAGACATGAATAGCGCGTATATTATCGCTTCGGACTTCCAGATTGATCAGTTCTATCGTATGTTCTTTTGCATACATAATGCATTTCTGTAACAGTGCACTACCAATTCCCTTCCCCCATTCCGACTTTACCACGGAGAGTCCAAATTCGGCGCGGTGGCTCATCCTTCTAGGGAATCCGCTTAAGCTGGCATCTCCGACGATCTCTCCATTTTTCCATACTACATAGAGAACGGAATGTTCCTCCTTATTTATATTCTGTATGAATTTCTCTTCCTCTTCTGTCGAAATAGGAAGCCCTTCTTTTCCAAAGGACAGATAATCTGTCTCTCCACCTACCTGCGCTAAATATGTGATAATCTTCTCCGCGTCTTTCGGTGTAGCTTCTCTGATATCAAATTCTTCCATAACTGCCTCCAGCCCTTCTGTCATCTGTTAATTGATCTGACTCGTACTCGTGTTAATCCCTGCACCAATACTTCCACCCAGATGCTCCAGCGCATTTGCGATCAATATTCACGGCAATCACAATAGCTGCCGCAATAATTATCCTGCCGATCTGATTCTGGTATTCTTTCATTCTGGTTTTCCTTCATTCTCGTTTCCCTTTATTCTCGTTTCCCTTCATTCTCGTTTCCCTTTATTCTTGTTTTCCTTCATTCTTGTTTTCCTTCATTCTTGTTTTCCTTCATTCTTGTTTTCCTTCATTCTTGTTTTCTTCTTTTCATCAAATTATATACTTTATTCGTAATCAAAAATGGTCTTAGTCTGAATATACTCCCCGTACTTTGCCTTCCATTCCTGATGAGCCGCGGAATCATCGTATACAGACAGTGCCTCCGGATCCATCTCCATCTCGATCATCAAGTCATGCCGGTTCGGTCTCGGCGTCACATTTTCATAAATATTCACTGTATGGACACCTTCGATCTGCTTCGTCCGATCGAAGATCCCACGGATATCCGCAAGCATTTCTCTACTCGCCTCGGTCTCCCTGTCCCATACATTTTCTTTAAACTTTACAATGATCAGGTGCTTCATTTTGCACATCCCCCTTATCTTACTATTACTGATATGTTTTATCCTATCACGGCATTGCCTCTGCTACAACCAAAATATTCCTGCAAAATCATTTCTACTTTGTCTGCACTCAATGGATACTGTTTTGTTTCATATGTAAGAATCAGGTTTACGGATGGAATGATACCATGTTGACAATATAATTTTATTTTGTCGCAGGCATGTTTGCAATAATCCGGATTATCCATCATTCCAAAATGCTCCCAGTAAAAATATTGTCCTGTGATTGGATGTCGTATCACAAAATCAGGATATAAAATAATTCCATCTAAAACTAATTTTTCCTCATAGTGAAATGGTATTTTATTTTGAAACAGCATTCTGTCAATAATTGCTTCTGATTTAGACCGTAGCATTTTCCCATGGGTTCCCTGTACCAATAGATCTTCCGGATGTTTTGTACTTTTTTCATATGGTTCCTCCTGCCACCGCTCTAATTCCCTGTTCAATGGTCTAAAATTCTTAGCCAGCAATCTTCCATACTCTGGATGATTTAATAAATATTCTGAACTTATTTTAATCTTTTCTGTTTTTCTCAAATAAGCTTTCCATCCAGCGGCTTCGCTCTCCAATTCTTTTTTCCTACATTCATAATATTTTTTTAATGCCAATATTTCTGCCTGATTTCTTTCGGTTTTTGGAAGATAGCGTAGTCCATTCTCTTCCTTTATTTTCCATTTATAACGGTTTTCATTTTTGAAGCATTGCAGTTCTCCCTGTGGAAACTTTTTCTCCACTTTTCTTATTTTTTCCAGTTCCTTATTAATTTCCTCTATTCTGCTTTCTATGTTTTTGTCTGTAATCTTCACTTTTCCTCCTTCTGCTCCGATCCTATAGCTACCGTCGGGCATATTCTTATTTTTTCTTTTATTGCGCCCCGCCACTGCGGCTTCCCCGAGGCTTATCCTGGCTTTTCCTTCTGTCACGCCCCGGCTTTGCAACTTCCCCGGGGCTTATCCTGGCTTTTCCTTCTGTCACGCCCCGGCTTTGCAACTTCCTCGGGGCTTATCCTGGCTTTTCCTTCTGTCACGCCCCGGCTTTGCGACTTCCTCGGGGCTTATCCTGGCTTTTCCTTCTGTCACGCCCCGGCTTTGCGACT
>NZ_JBOKRY010000011.1:0-76195 GCF_051972595.1 Simiaoa sp.
TTTTCATTAGTTTAAGGCTGTTTTAGAGGAAAACAGTAGCCCCAATGCGGGCTACGGGGATTCGATAGCATTTCTTAATTAACTCTCAATTTACATCAATTCAATGGAAGTAACTTTATATCCCAGTTTCTCCACAGCCTCGCGCAGTTCGTCTTCGGGGATGTCTGCGCCGAGCTTTACGATTGCTTCGCCCTTCTTAAAGCTTACCTTGGCATTGACCTGGGCCATGCCGTTGAGGGCATTCTCAATGCGGTTCTGGCAGTTCACACAGGACATTCCTTCGATCTGAAGCTTTTTCGTTGCTACGATGGTGTCTAAGTGCTTCGGCTTGATCTTCACATCTCCGCCTCCACCACAGCATCCGCCTTCTCCCTTGAAGTGCTTTCTGGATCCCAGTAATGCTGCCACGATCACTATGATCAATATTCCGCATATCATATAAGTTCCCATATGTTTCGCTCTCCTTGTTGTTTTCTTTCAAAAAATAACTATTCAGAACCCCATTCGCAAAATCGCCTCTACGAGGCTTCCTTTTTGCTGCAATATCTGTCAAAATTTCATGCAGATTAGTATATCCTGCCACCCATATAAATAAAACCGGTGTAGAAAACAGCTCTGTCCATCCAGACCTCCTGCCCCCACACCGGTTTTTCTACTTATTTCTAATTTCTGACATATTTCTAATTTCTAGTATAACGATTTCTAAATAACTATACCATTCACGTAGAATATTTTTCTGAGAGTGTAGGATAAAAAATGTAGGCGTAGCGGGCTACGCTGAGGATTTTTATCCTGTGCTATCGGGAAAATAGGCAAATGATATGGGGTAGTTAATTTAAAACTGTTATACTAGCATACCTGCTCCGCACACTCGCAGGGTCTGATCGTCACGTTACTCACCCTCTGGTCTACGAGGTATCCGCAGGACTTGAGTCCCGCCCGGATCACAGAATTCCATTTTTTTGCTGAAAGATGATGTATCGAACCATCATCCAGCTCAATGGTACAGGCATTTTCCATCATACAATTTTCAGAGTAAGCTACCTTATACATGTTCTTACGGCTGATGGCACCGATCTCTTCTAACAGGTTGACCATGCGGTATACGGTTGCGACTCCCAGCTTGTCATCCTCTTCCAATGCCCGGTAGAAGATCTCCTTACAGCTGGAGCATTCATTCTGGAGGATAATATCAATCAGCCGAAGACGCTGTTTTGTAATGCGGCAGCCTTTTTCTTTCAGCTTGGTCAATATGATCTCTCTCTGCATTTTCGTGGTCTGATAGCTTACCTGTTCCTTAGTGTCCACAATGACCTCCACAGTGGCTGCAATCGCCACCGCACTGAATGGATTTCCCATTCTTTTTATCTTTTATCATTTTGCGGACAATCAATGCAACTACACCGGCCAGTATCGCCAATACAACTACGGTTCCCATAGACTGCCTCCTTACTCTTACTTTGAAATCCTGCGGATCCCCTTGTCGAAGACCCGCAAGTAATGTTACGTTCCTATCTGTTTACTCCCCTCACAGGTATCGGTCTTTGCCTGCAAGCAGTCACGCCGGACACCTGCGAGTGAGCTTAATTATTTATTTTACTTATGCAGCCTTCCTGCTGTCAACCTTCAGAGTAGTGCTCTCCTTATAAGGACGGAAGAGCAGATAAATGAAGCCGATTACCAGAAGGAATGCTACAACAGTTCCAATACCGAAAGAGCCGTTAAGGATCAGCTTGCCGATCTGGTTTACACACAAGGATACCACGTATGCCAGACCACACTGATAACCAACTGCGATCCAGAACCATCTGGTGTTATTCATCTCACGCTTGATCGCACCCATAGCTGCGAAGCAAGGTGCACACAGCAGGTTGAATGCCAGGAATGCATAACCACTTGCTGCGGTGAAGTGAGATGCCATGTTAGCATATACGGAGCCGTCGCCTGCGCTGTAGAGGATACCCATCGTACCTACGATATTCTCCTTAGCTACCAGACCGGTGATGGATGCAACAGTTGCCTGCCAGTTACCGAAGCCCTGAGGGATGAAGATCCATGCCAGGCACTGACCGATCTTGCCCAGGATACTCATATCGATCTCATCCTCAGCCAGCATACGGAAGCCGTCCTCGGTGAATCCGAAGTAAGTAGTAAACCATACAACGATGGTGGACAGAAGGATGATGGTACCTGCCTTCTTGATGAAGGACCAGCCACGCTCCCACATGCTGCGCAGTACCGTACCTACGGTAGGCCAGTGGTAAGCGGGAAGCTCCATAACGAAAGGAGCAGGATCGCCCTCGAAGATCTTGGTCTTCTTCAGGATAATACCGGAACAAATGATTGCTGCAATTCCCAGGAAGTATGCGGAAGGAGCAACCCATGCTGCACCGCCGAAGATAGCACCTGCTACCATGGCGATGAAAGGAAGCTTAGCACCACAAGGAATAAATGTGGTAGTCATAATCGTCATCTTACGGTCTCTGTCGTTCTCGATGGTACGGGAAGCCATGATACCGGGAACACCACATCCGGAACCGATCAGCATAGGAATGAAGGATTTACCGGACAGACCGAACTTACGGAAGATACGGTCCATGATGAATGCGATACGTGCCATGTAACCACAGGACTCCAGAAATGCCAGGAAGATGAACAGTACCAGCATCTGAGGTACGAAACCAAGCACTGCACCGACACCGGCTACAATACCGTCAAGGATCAGACCCTTCAGCCAGTCGGCACATCCGATCGCATCCAGACCGCTCTCTAACAGTGCGGGTACGCCGGGTACCCAGATACCGTAGTCTGCGGGATCGGGAGCTTCTCCGCCGTCTGCTGCGTATACATCAACTGCCTCTGCCAGATCAGCACCGGTGTAAGTAACATCCTCTGTTGCCAGAGTCTCTTCATCTTCCAGGGTGTAATCTGCGGTAGCGGATGCATCGATGCCTGCTGCGAACTCCTGAACAGCTGCTACTGCTGCTGAGGGATCATAGTCTTCAGACTCGCTGTCGATGACTGCTGCCAGAGCTTCATCACCGTCAGCTTCTACAAATGCGTTGATCACATTCATTGCATCATCATAAGGTTCGGCTGCTTCTTCATAAGCACCGGTTCCGATGGTGAACAGATGCCAGCCATCGCCGAATACGCCATCATTTGCCCAGTCGGTAGCCCAGGTACCTACGGTAGTTACGGATACATAATATACGATGAACATAACAACTGCGAAGATCGGCAGTGCCAGCCATCTGTTGGTCACGATTTTATCAATCTTATCGGAAGTCGTTAACTTCTGGCCTTCCTTCTTGGTGTAACATTCTTTGATGATAGAGGAGATGTATGTGTATCTCTCGTTGGTGATGATACTCTCTGTGTCATCATCCATAGCCGTTTCCAACTGCTTGATCTCTGCGGATACATCGGGAACACTCTTCATCTGTGCCTGGATCTTGTCATCCTTCTCTAACAGCTTGATAGCGAAGAATCTCTTCTGTTCCTCGGGAACATCAGTCAGCTTCTTCTCTACGGTCTCGATCACGCTCTCAACCTCAGGTGCGAATTTATGTACCGCAACTGCTGCACTCTTCTTCTGTGCCAGTTCGATTGCTTTTTTGGTAGCGTTCTCGATACCGGTCAGTTTCAGAGCGGAGATCTCAACAACGGGGCAGCCCAACTTCTCAGCAAGCTTTGCTACGTTGATCTTGTCGCCATTCTTGTTCACGATATCGATCATGTTGACAGCCATGACAACGGGGATACCCAGTTCCATCAGCTGTGTGCTCAGATATAAGTTTCTCTCAATGTTGGTACCGTCTACCAGGTTCAGGATCGCATCGGGTCTCTCGCCGATCAGGTAGTTACGTGCTACCACTTCCTCCAGAGTATACGGAGACAGGGAATAAATACCGGGTAAGTCCATGATGATCACGTCATCACCGTTACCACCGTACTGCTTCTTTAATTTACCTTCCTTTTTCTCAACGGTTACGCCGGGCCAGTTACCTACGAACTGGTTGGAACCGGTCAGAGCATTGAAAAGTGTCGTTTTACCGCAGTTAGGGTTACCTGCAAGTGCAATCTTAATTGCCATTTTTCTACCTCTTTCCTCTAAAATCATTTAATAACTATTCAGACCCCATTCGCAAAACGCTCTTTCAGAGCTTCCTTTTTGCTCATGTGATTAGCTTTCACTAATTAGTTCTGGCTAACCTTCCTGCTAAAAAAAAGATCATTTACTCAACGCAAATCATCTCAGCGTCTGCCTTACGAAGAGACAGCTCATAGCCTCTGACAGTTACTTCCACGGGATCTCCCAAAGGAGCAACCTTTCTCACATAGATCTCAACACCTTTGGTAATGCCCATATCCATGATACGTCTCTTGACAGGACCTTCACCATTCAGTTTGGTTACCTTTACGGTCTGTCCGCAGGGAACTTCCTTCAATGTCTTCATTTTCTCCTCCTATTAGCATCTTTTGGTACAGCTGCCTGCTACACCATGATTTTATTGGCCATATCCTTGCCGATGGCTACTCTTGATTCCTTGATATTCACAATCAGGTTGCCTTCGGTCTGGGACACAACTGTCACTTTACCACCTACTACAAATCCGAGGGTCTCCAAAAACTTCCTCGTCTCCTCTTTGCCGCCGATCCTCTGGATCGTGTTCTCTTCACCGGCACCTACCATACTCAGGGGCATCATACGCACTTCCTTCCCTTCAATAGTATTGAACTGCTTGTGGTTTCTCATTAGCTCTTAATGAGATTCATTCTCAATTCACGTGGTTAGTATATACTAACCTTTTTTTACTGTCAATATATTTTTTGATTTTTTTCATAGAAATCTCATAGGAATTGCTTATTGATATTTTTTCTCATTAAGTTGAAATCTTGCATTTCCTACCCTTTTCTGCTATTCTTATTGTAATGCCTGCGGATGGTTAAGTTTCCATATGTAGAGCAGGTATTTCGGTTCAAAATGCTATGTATGGGAAGGGTATGGTCATTACATGAAAATACAGGAATCTGCTGAGAATTATCTGGAAACGATCTTAGTGCTGAAGAAAAAGAACGGCGTTGTCCGTTCCATTGATATTGCCAACGATCTGGGTGTGTCCAAACCCAGCGTCAGCGTCGCTATGAAGAATCTCCGCAATGGGGAATATATTGAAATGGACAAGGAAGGCTACATCACCCTGTTGGATAAGGGGCGGGAAATCGCAGAGAAAATCTATGAACGTCACACATTTCTTACGGACTGGCTGACTTCCATCGGCGTGGATCCCACCGTTGCTGCTGAGGATGCCTGCCGGATCGAGCATGTGATCAGTGCAGAGACTTTCACTGCTATGAAAAAGACATTGAAGACGAAATAGAACTCACAGTAACTCATTGCATATTATTTGAACGCAAGAACTCCCGGTGCGATATTGCTCCGGGAGTTTTGTTATTATCATAAGCTCATTACCTGCGCTCATTAAATCTTAATTGTCACCCATTTTCCCTGTCGGAACCGAATCGACGCGAACAGGAATCTGGATACCTGATCTGCCAGAATACCCATCCAGATACCGGTCATTCCCAGTCCCAGAGTAAATCCGAAAATGTAGGATGCCGCAGATATTCACCAGATTGGAGATCAGATTCGTCCTAAGGGCGATCATCGTATTGCCCGCGCCGCGCTGTGCCGCATTGATTTCCATGGACAATACGTTGAAGATCATGCCACCCATGATGATCCGGTAGTATCTCGCCGCCATGGCATGCGTGTCCTCGTTAGAACCGCAGAATTCAATGATCTGATCCGCGAAACCGACCGTCAGCAAACTGATGACGACCGCCGGCCACGCCAGCCGGATCGCTTCTTTTGTCAGGGAACCCTGTGTGTGTTCTGTGCTCATAGCTATGTTACCTATTACCTTTTCTTGGATATTTCCTGTTTCTGATAGTCATAATGCTTTATTACACTCTTAATCATACACCAAAACCTACGTTTGCCGATAGTCCCAAATTTTTGTCCTCATTTTATAGCTAGACACATAATTTTTATCTCATTTTCATACAATACTAATCAGAAATACACGGATATTGACACATGCAAAATCGTATTTTCAAAGGAGGCTCCCATGCAATTCTCCGACAAATTTCACAATATTCACTGGAAAAATCTCATCACTGCCGTTGCCATCCCTCTAGCGGCAGGCGGACTCTCCGCCTGGATCACCATGGACGGCATGAAAGCCTTTGAAGCAGTGAATCAGCCTCCCCTGACGCCGCCCATGTGGCTCTTCCCGGTGGTGTGGAGCATCCTGTTCGTCCTCATGGGAATCGCCTCTTATCTCGTTGTCATGCAAAAAGGTGAGGACACAAAAGCCCTCACCCTGTATGCTGTACAGCTTATCTTTAATTTTTTCTGGTCCATCTGGTTCTTCAACCTGGGATGGTATCTTTTCGCCTTTTTGTGGCTGGTCGCTCTGTGGATCATGATCATCGCCACTACCGTTGCCTTTTACCGCATCTCGAAGCCTGCCGCATGGCTGATGCTGCCTTATCTGGTGTGGGTGGCGTTCGCGGGGTATCTGAATCTGGGGGTGTGGTGGCTGAACCGGTGAAAGAGTTTTCAAAAAAACGAAACACTGTTTCACTTATTTAATTGCAAAAAGGCTATCTTATATATCTGTGACATTTTTCTTCGCCTGTTCTGTTGATATCTCATAGTATGGCACTGCCTCTATTGGCAAATAAAAGTTTGCCTCCGAAATATTTATCCCCTCCTGGGTGCGCGCTTTCTTACAGGCAAATCAAGATCCTGTAATTTCCGTCCCAATTCATCATCTTTAGCAACAAGCAGTAAATCCTTATCCATATAATTCAATGCATGAAGCACAGCCGCATAGCACCCCATTGCCACAGAAGGTGAGCCTTTTTCTATGGATACTAAAGTAGCTCTGCTGATTCCTGCTCTTTCCGCAACCAATTCCGACGTCAATTTTCTGCGCAGCCTTGCATACTTTATCTGTAGTCCCATTTGCTCAAGTATTTTTTCTGTTTCAGGCAACAACACTATTGTTTTTTTCGGCATAATCCCATCTCCTTATGTAAATATTATTAGACATTTATATCTACTTTGTCAAATTTTATTTACACTATTGAAAAATATCTCTGTCACGGATCCGACAGAGATATTATATAGTATGCCTATTACTCCGTTATCCTATAACGAATAACATACTGTCAAATATTACGCACAGCAATCTGTTAGCTACTCCCCATTATTTTGTAGAAATTAATTAGATTCAACTTCCTGTGCTACATCCGCTGCCTGAGTCTCCGGCTCGGTATCGGCGATTTCAATCTGATCTGCCAAGTCCATGCAGTCTATATAATGATCTCCTATCCGGAACGCATAGAAACTTCTGTAATCCGAGGTCATAGGGTCTGTATCCTGATGCTTTCCGGCATTATTATCCTGAAAATATTTCGGAAGGTAGTCAGACTGCATATGTATGTCCTTTGCGTCCATGTTCTGCAGATAAACATAAATAATGGTATTACTGTCGTCTAACGTGATGGCATATTCATATCGGTCGATCCAATTTGCCATTGCCACATACGCAACGCTGCAATAATTTTCTTCATCCTGATAGAGCATATTCGTCTGATCCTGATAAGAAAATTCCAAATTACGCAGACGTTCTATTTCTGCCTCATACTGTTCCCTGGTATATTGATTTTCCAAATAGATCTGGCAGGTTGCTGCAAATATTTCATCACGGGTCTGATAATAAAAATCCTGTGAAACGGTGTCCATATCTGCGGAAGGAAACACCGCTAACGGGCTGTAGACTCCCTTTCCCTCTAATTTGTGGTATGCTTCTCCCTCCCGGGAAGTGATTCTTGTCCCATAAATAAAATGATAGCATACGTAAAACAAAATTATCCCCAGTACAATCACTGCTGCCACAACCGCAAATACTACTTTCTGCTTTTTGGTCATTTTTTGCTTCTCCCCCAATTATCTTCTATTTTCTTCTCTCACAATATTTTCTTCCGTAAATGAAAAATACGGAATCTCCAGCTCTTTAGCATTACCTTCGTTTGCATTCAGCTATTCCATATAGTCCGTCTCATCGCCTTACATATTTTCAAAAAATTTCTAATCCTCTACAATCTCTTCTCCATAATCATAGATAGGCATCTGACCGGAAACATAAACATCAACATTATAGATTTCACCGGTCGCTTCCCCCGGTATGCCGAATTCATGGAAACATTCTCCTAAAGCATAACGATAAATGGTATATCTCTCTTTGCCCATATAAGTATGTTTTTCATAAGAATCTCCATATTGGTCGACCATTTGAGAATAACTATTTCCGGAATATATGCCTCTCGAGGTATGTGCGAATGTTTCATTACTACTGATTCTTATTCTGACACATTCTTTTTCAAGAAAATAAACTTGTATAAATTGAGTTTCCCCATCACCTACGTTATAATAATAATAATTATATTTTTTGTTATCCGAATCCTCAACCTTTTCATACAACAGCCCCATCTCATCCAGCTTCCCCAATATTTCTTGCTCACCTTCATATAAGGAAACTGAAAAATCCCCTATATTGATAATGACATCCATATCTGGCTGTGCATTTTTTGCATTCGGCATTTCATCAATTTTATTCCTTATAGCCGCTGCTGTTTCTTCTATACTTTTTTCTCCGTTAAAATAATACAAAGCCTCTGCCTGCGTAATCCCTATTAAAGGAAGGTCACTGCGCTGCATTACCTTCGTATTATTTATCATCTCCCTTACATCCTGTATATCCTCATCTTGTGCCGCATAAACATTTTCATAGGTACTGCCAATTTCGTATGTCAGAATAGGAAGTTTCTCTCTTTTTCCATCCGATGTCTGATAATATTCCTGCTTTCTGCTATCACTAAGCTGTTGATCCAGCACATCTTGCAATATTGAAAAATTCCAATTGGGAGCAATCGTTTTCTGTCCTTCCTCAGTAAAATAGCTTTCCACAAACTTCCATGCTTCTTCTTTGTGCGTGCTTTGACTGTTAATGGCGAAACAGTTGTCAAAAATAAATATTCTTCCCTTTCCCTCTGCTCCCGGAAATCCTGTATAGACTGCATCCTCACCCCATACGGATTTTTTATATAAATATTGTTGCATGTCACCTATGCACTCAAGATTGAATGGAATTTTTCCTTCCCGCATCAAAAGGTCATTCGTTTGAAACATCGCCTGTTGCGGTAATTGTTCTGCAATTTTTATATATTGTTCCAATCTGTTATCTTCCGTTTCCCCGGAATATCCTCCGCAGATTGCCCCTTCCTGTAAAAATAAATCCCGTGAAATCATAGGATCCTCTTCACATTCCCGAACGGCCCGCAAGGCTTCCTCGAAGGTAAAATTTTCTTTGTTACTGCACCATTTTTCTTTTGTTATCAATGTATATAACACAAAATTCGTTGGCAACATATACAAGCCACCATCCGCTGTCAAAACCTGATACGCGGAATCAACGATGTCCTCTTCCCCAATCACATCACTTTTCTCCAGATAGGGAATAAGATTCTCTATTGCGCCCTTTTCTGTAAGCACTTCCACATCCATCTCATCTGTCGAAAAACTAATGATATCAGGTCCTTTTCCTGTCAAAATATCATCATACAAACGGCTAATTCCGTCGCTTATATTTTCTTCGTAATAATCATGTATTGTGATTGTTATTCCGTCATTTTTACCATTAAAATCAGCTACTGCTTCATGTAATGTCGACGCTCCCCCGATATCTCCAAGTATAATCTCCGTTTCAGGTTCTTCCGGCACAATTGTAGCAGTCTCTTTCTCCCACGCAGATGTTTCCGTCCCGGTGTCTATTTCTCCGCATCCCATTAACATCAAAGATGATACTGTACCTACAAGCAATAATGCTATTGTTTTAAAAGTATTCATTCGTAATCCCCTCGCACGTCATCCCAATATCATTCTTTTTCCAACAGGTAAAAAGCACAATCCATCGTAAGAATAACAAACTGCTTATCGCTGGAAAGCATTATGTCTACTGCCGGAGACTTCCCCTTTATTCCATCTCTTGTGCCCCTTATTTTTAAATCCTGTAATTCATCATAATTCAGAATCCAATCATATAGTTCCGGATCGTCTTTTATAGCTTCCTTTACATAATAGATTAAATTACGCTCTTTTATCGGAGATACCTCATAAGAAGGTTCTAAAATCTCGCATTGATAACGTTCATATTTTTCAAGCCCTTCACTGGAAAATACATCTTCATTTATCACAATATGATTGCCTATGATATCATGTCCTTCCGGATAATTCGTATAATCGTTTTGTACGTGTGTAAAGCCAAGCAATTTCGTAACTTTCCACTCACCAAAAAGCAATTCTTTGATCTCATCCATGGATAATTCGTCCACACTGCCATCTGCCGTTTCCGAATCTGGCTCTATCGTTTCTTCCGCATTCAGGTTTTCCGATTCTGTCTCGAGCATATTATTAATTCCGATAATTGATAGTTTCCAAGGTCCTGTTCCTTTATAAACATTGTCAAACCAGATTTGTCCATCCCCCATCATCACCCCTTGCCAATTACAAAACATTTTTCGGCATGTTTCAGCACGAATAGCCTCTACAAATTCTTGATTCAGCTTTCCATCAATATCTAGTTTTAAAAAATCTTCACGATTAGTAACCGTAGTTCCATTTATTACAATAGGATATGAAATCTTCTCAGATAGCGCATCCCAATCATGCTTTAAAATATCATTTTTAATCTCTTCAGCAAATTGCTCCTCTGCTGTTACTCCTGTAGATGTCATATAATAATCTTCTTCTGTTTCGCTGCTTTGAATGCTTTCATCACTTTCACGTACTTCATAGTCTTCTGTATCACTCATGGCAGGCATCTTTTTTTCTTCAGGTATACTGTCTATATGCTGATTTTTCATCAAAAATATGTAAGACATAATTATCCCCAGCACAATCACTGCTGCCACAACCGCAAATACTACTTTCTGCTTTTTTGTCATCTTTTCGTTCATTTTCCTTACCTGAATTCTCCTCCCACAAGCATTCACACAAACGATATTTTAAATTTGTAACTCTTTTTATGTTACAAATTTAAAATACCATATTATTATCACAATTTCATTAACTGATGCTAAGTCTTTTGATATTTTCAATTATTGTGTTGCAATCATCTCTTTCTCAATATATGAAAAAGCACCCTAACATGTTTTGGCTAAAGTTCTCATCTTTACATTCCCATTTCTTCTATCTCTTTAAGCATAAATTCTTCTAATTTCTTCTTATCTGGCAAATGCAGCATGTAAGTTGAAACAAATAATTGATTATCCATACCTGATAATGCATATTCTACCATTTGCGACCCTTTATCTGTGCAAAGAAGTATTCCTACAGGCGGATTATCACCTTCATTCATTTCATTTTTCTTATAATAACCTACATAAGCATTGAGCTGTCCTAAATCTTCATGCTTAAATTCATCATTTTTAAGTTCAATAATGACATTACAATGTAAAATACGATTATAAAAAACAAGATCAATAAAATAATACTTATCATCTATTACAATTCGCTTTTGCCTAGCTTCAAAACAAAATCCTTCACCAAGTTCAAGCATAAACTCCTGCAAATGATCCATAAGTGCTTGTTCCAAATCCGATTCAGACACTGCATCTTTCGCAGCCAGCCCTAAAAATTCAAATGTAAATGGATCTTTTATCGAAAGCATTGTTCCATTTCCATTGCCTTCAAACTTTTTTAATAATAGTTCCGGTTTTTTACTTATGCCAGCCCTTACATAAAGATTTGTCTTTATCTGTCTACGAAGTTCTCTCACATTCCAGTTGCACTTCATGCATTCTGTTTCGTAAAAAAATCTTTCAAAAGCATCTGTCAGTCCCATAATCTCACGTATATGTGAAAACGATAAATTATTGACCAAAACATCTGGATCTGTAACAAATTGGTTCGACGCTGTCGAACTTTTTCCAAAATCTAGTAATTCAAATTTGCTCGACACTGTCGAACCAATTTGAGGATATACTTTATAAAATTGTCTACAAGCCTTAAAAAGAGTTGCGTTCATTCCTTTTTGATTAATTTGATTTTCCAAATTTTTCAAAAGATGTGAACCATATTCGGCTCTGTCGCTACCATCTTGTTCATATTCGACTATATAATATCCAATTACCCAATTTCTCAACGTCATAAGCTGATTCACGGCGCTTTTCGCCGCCGAACTTGCTTTATCATTTATCTGTATAATGCTGTCTGCCAGCAGTTGAAATTCCATTG
The DNA here is from genome assembly GCF_051972595.1 of Simiaoa sp. NCBI lineage: Bacteria > Bacillati > Bacillota > Clostridia > Lachnospirales > Lachnospiraceae > Simiaoa > Simiaoa sp. Next base: position 12,371 of record NZ_JBOKRY010000011.1, read on the forward strand.
ACTAACCTCCGATACCTTGTCTTACAGCTATTATAGATTTTCATAGACACAGTATAACATAGGTTCTGTGTCCACGCGATTCTTTTCACCTCACGATTACTAAACTATCTGCATATATCATCAGGCAGTTCACTATTTATGGATATTAATTTTGTTCGGCGCCATATTAATCATTATCCCATTATCTTTTCGTATCTTTGACTGTTCAAGATAGGAATCTTTCTTAATTTCCGCAGCGTCGCTCCTTATTTTTGTGCATTGCACGGTTTTTGGTAATGATATTTTACCCAATCATTACTTTAACTTAAAGTATGCCAATTAAGCTCAAATAAATCACTCTCAAATAGCTTTTCTTTCCAATCATTATACTCTCCTTCATCTAAACGAAGAGAGTCTTCATAAAATCGCACAAAGTATATTTTTTTATCACCATCTTTATCATCTTTAAACGGAAAATTATCCTTGTATTCCGGGCATGCGTTTAAATCTAACTCTTCAACACTGGCAATACATTCGTACATATTTTCCATTTCATTATACCGATATACTTCATACGGCCAAAAGTCATCATTATATGTATATCCCGAATGTGATGCCGGAGCATATATCAATCCATTTTCATAAAATCTACATCCATAATAGTAATCAAATAATAATTCTAACTCTTCTTTTTTCTCAGAAAATCGGTAAATATATTGTGCACTGTCCGAATTGCACGTTCCTTCAATTCCTATCAATAGTTCATCTATACCATCATCATTTATGTCATATATCACGAATTCATTGGGATATGCCAGCTCTTTTTGTTTTTCAAAACCAGTACCATTATCAACATAACAATAATCTCCGTTTGGCAAATATCCCGTATTTTCCAGTTCTTCGACCGCGTTTAAATAAATTTGATTTATTTCAGTATGATTCCCTATCTCAATCACATAATCATAACTATAGGTGTGCACATACAACCGGTCATCCTTCTCTGCCATGAGGTCCGGCATCTTTTTCAGAGGCAGGCGGTCGATCACCTCTCCGGTATTTTTATCCAGCTGATAGAGATAATCGTCCTCTGCGGTAAAGCCATAGCCGCAGAAGATCACGTCCCCTTTCACGAGAAAATTCATGCTGTTATAAGTCTGGTCTGCACTTCGCCACAGCAGTTTCTCATTTTCCAGATCATAGGCAAACATAAAGCAGCTGTCCGGCTGCGCATAACCGTTCATTACTGAAGCCCCGTAAAAAATTCCGTTCTCAAGGCAGGCATTATTACCGTTGACGTACCATTTGTCTGTCGGATATTCCAGTACATACAGGCAGTTCTCACCATCGAAAATGCTGAGTTTTCCATCCTCCCACTGATAGGTATACTCCCACTGATAGGTATAATTTTCATCATAGAAGCAGTCCCAGTTTTCTCCGATCATGGGAAGGGAAATGTCTTCCGATGCATTGTACCATTCGTCTGCAAAAGTAATATTGTTATACGTCTCGGAAAGGATTTCCAGGGAATAGGGCTGCGCCGCAGTTCCTTCCGGGTGAAATTCCGAGATTCCAGTGAAATCTATGAGGATCTCTTTCGGTGCAATGGGTGTTTCCCGGGATTCGGACTCTGTGAGAGCTCCGGAGGTCTCTGCCTCATCTATTTTAGTGTCTATATTGGAAATATTTTCGGTTTGTTTCTCCGCTTCGTTGTTCTCCGGTGCATTGGTCTCCCGGGCGCCACATGCCATTAACAGGCAGGCGGACAGTGCAAATGTTGCTAATCTGTATTGTTTTTTCATGATAATCTCCCTTACTGCTTAAAATTCTCGTAACTATTCAGAACCCCATTCGCGAAACCGCTACTTCGTAGCTTCTTCATTGATCATCTGTTCCTCTTCTATAACAGTAACAATACCTTCATATACGGTAAAGTAATATCGAATCTGCTCCTGCATGTCCTCATACTGCCAACGTTCCCAGGAATCTTCCTCAACAGACTTCACCTGCGTCAATGTGTCATCGGCATCCGCGATGTTTCGCTGTAATTCCTCCAGCGTTGTCTTATCGACAAGGAATCTCCCATCCCGGCTGCTGCCGGCCTGAATCTGTATCCTGTCTAATCCACCATTTTCATCAAAATAACAATAGTATTTGCTGTTCTCTATATAGAGACTTGCATTCTCACTGGCGACATCGCATTGCAATCCGGCATCGGTACACAATGCCCGTACTTCTTCCCTTTGCATTCCCCATTGCATCCTTGACAGGACCTCTCGATTATACTCCAGGGAATAGACCACTGCCTTCACCGGCACAAAGGAGAAGGAGCAGCGGTGCGATCCTGCCTCATCCAGATTCCCCTCCATCACTGTGGTCACAGAGTCCTTGCCAAGTTTGTCTCCCGCTCCCAACAACATACCATCTTCCAATAAGGCAAAATTATTATATCCATATCGAATAGCAGAGATATCTGCATCAAAGGTGCGGGCATCATCGCTGTGCCGGATTCCACCCAACCATACCATACTGACCTTATCCAGTACCTTTTGGGGTTCTCTGACAAAGTCATGAACATTCTCACTCTTAGAAACGCCGCACTGTCCAAAGATATTTAATCCCCAAAGATATAATTCTCCGTCTTCCGTGATTGCCGCTCCATTCCACGCATTGATGTCCACATAGATACAATGATCCAGAACTTTATGTGGTTCCAGATACATCATTTTTACCAGATTCAACGGATTCTCTGTTACTGACCAGTATTCATCATATCCCCCAACGGTCGTGCTGCTTGTCGTCCGAAGCTGTCCCCACCAATATACGGCTCCATCTTCCTTGAGTACGATAATGGCTTCCCTGCCGGCTCTGGCATATCTGACATTTTTCATTAACAGTGTGGGGGTACATACCCTGTCGTTATCCATGTCGCTATATACCTGCTTCACAGTGTCTTTTCCCAACAAAAGTCCTGCCATATTTAATCCCAGTCCGTAGAGGTTTCCATCCTCCGTCAGATAAATGCAGAAATTATTATTCCAATCGGCATCTACGGAAACCACATGATCTGCAATCCTCACATCATCAAACTGCCCCTTGTCAAAATCCGTCTCGTAACTGCCTGTTCCCAACTGACCATTCTCATTATAACCGTTCCCCCAGAGAATACCATCATTATCAATATAATAATGATTATAGACAGTGACCCGCTCAGTGATATAATAGTTTTCAATACGAAAAGGACTGGGAGCTTGCAGTTCCTCTTCCTGCTGTATGTAAATTGTTGGCAGATTCTGTTCCTGTACTTGTCCTGTTTCTTCCGTTGTCACCATTTCTGTGAAGTCTTCCTCTGTTTTCTGAGAAGAAACCGCACTTTTCTGTGTGAGCAGTACCAGTGCTGCAATGATACACAGTTCCACTGCCAGCGCCGCAAGCTTCCCTGCGGTCTTACGGCATTTTAAAATATGCCGGATCCTGCCCCGGATGTCACCTTCATCAAAACACACCGGTGCTGCAAATATCCTGCGTGCGGTCGTATCGGTTGCCATGGATAGCAGTACGGCGGCATATTCCTGTCGGTCCTCCGGCTCCAGATGTTCCGTCACTGCTTCATCACAGGCTTTTTCTATATCACAGCACAGCAGATAATATGCCAACCAGACCACCGGATTCATCCAATGCACAATACTGATCAGATAGGTCAGTATTTTCCACAGATAGTCCCGGCGGTGCAGATGGATCCGCTCATGCTGCAATACACAGTCATAAAATTCCGGCTTCATCTCCATCGGCAGATAGATCTGCGGCCGCAGAATCCCGAATACCATCGGTGTGCGGATGCCGTCCACGTAACGGACTCCCTCCTCCCCGGGAAGGCATTCTGCCAGACGGTGCTTCATTCTTACATAAGAAAAGATAAAATACGCGAGAAAACAAGGGATTCCTGCCAGCCACAGATATCTGACTGCAAATATCACCTGTGTAAAGGCGGTCGATAGGAAAGGCATGACTGCTGTGCCGTTGGACTGTGCAGCCGTCACAGGGAGCTCGTTCGATCCCGCTTCGAAATTCGTACCCTGCACGGTCGTCGCATCTGTTCCGTTCACCTGTTCAGGCAAGGTACTCTGTCCAGGTGTAACATTTTGCTCCGGCACAGCACTTTGCCCCAACACAATGCCCGTCCCAAGTCCCGTCACCACTGTCGGTCCATCCGCGCTCACCGCCACTACCATCGACTCCGACTGTGCCCGCCAGAATCCGTGCTCATTCTCGATCTTCCAGGGAAATATAAGATAGAAAAAAACGATTCCCCACAATAGCACACAGTAGCGGTAGGAAATCCGCAGTCCTCTAAATACCATTCTGAGGATCCATACGATTCCTACGATGATGCTTCCCTGAATGCTCATTCTCATCAGTATCTGCATCATTGCCATCCCTGTCATTCCTTTTCTCCCCCGTTATTTTCTATGATCTTCTTCAGTTCTTTGATCTCTTTCGTAGACAGCTTTTTCCGGGAGGTAAACGCCGCCACAAAAGCAGGCAGGGATCCCGCAAAGGACTCCTCGATGATCACCTCACTCTGTCTCGCCTGAAACATCTGCCTCGACATCAGTGAGGTGACAGTCCCGTTCTCACTGGTAAAAATCCCCTTCTGACAGAGGCGCCGCAGGACCGTATAGGTCGTAGATTTCTTCCAGTTCAATTCCTTTTCACATAATTTCACCAGTTCCCCCGAAGCGACCGGCTCATGCTCCCAGATGATTTCCGCAAAACGCATCTCCACAGCTCCCATGGTATATTCCGACATTACAATTCCTCACTTTCTGCCCTCTGTGGCATCCGTTAAGTCTTATTATACAAAATGGTTTACAAGTTGTAACATTTTAATGTTACATCCTGTAAACCATTTTTGTCAATGTCTATTTTTTCCCTACAAAAGTAAAAGTTTCTCTTATACCGGAAACTTTTTTCATTTTTTTCAAGTGTATCCAGTATAAATTGTTCTCATCCCCCATTCGGTATCAGATCATTGAAAGTGGCCCACGCTTCTTCCGCCGTGTAATCCGCCAGCTTAAGCCATCCGGTGACACCATTCTCGGTCTCCACGCAGAGCCACTGTCTGCCGGCATCCAGATAAAGGAAATAGACTCCGTGATCTGCGTTGATGGTAAAGCGTTCGCTGCCGGCATCTGGAGTCCGGCAGACTTCCAGATCCTTATTGAGTCCGTGCAGGACCGCCTGCTCCGGCAGATCATAGCGGTCTGTGGGAATCTCCGCCAGTCTTCCGTCACTTCCGATCCGGTACACAATCCGCAGTTTTTCCTTCTGTAACGTATAATCATAGGGCTGGTTGGTGATGATCTGGCCGTTTTCCACCCAGATCTCCCGGATATCCTGCGCGAAGCTTCCTACCTCCTGTAATTCCCCGTTCTCATAGCTGAACAGGAAACTCTCGCACTGTCCGAACTCGTCCCTGCGCATCAGTGTCAGCAATATCTGTCTGCCATCAGGAGTGAAGGCGTAAATGCTGTTTCCCAGATTCTGTGCCGTCCGCGTCTCGCCTCGCATGGTATTCACCGCAAATATATATTGATCCAGCGGCGAATGATCCACTTCGTTTACTGCCTGTGCCATTCTCGAACGCAGCAGAATTTTCTCTGCGGTTCCGTCTCCGTCCAGATCCAACAGGGCATAAGTCTCCTGCTCCGCTCGCTCAGACAGATCGAATACGACTCCCACATTCGTCAGAATGTCCCGTCTCTGTGCTGCTGCATAAGCATCCGCTTCCTCTGTCGTCAGATCTGCCGCCACCTTCCCGTTCCAGACCGGCTGGCTGGACAGAAGCGGAAGTTTCATCTGGGCGGTTCCGCTGCTCTGACTCAGGATCCAATAACCGTCTTCCACTGTAAGCATGTCTGCGGAGAAATCCTGCGCCTTCGACGGCAGCTTCCAGTCCGTGACCCCGTTTTCTCCGGTCTGTCCCGAAGTATCATATTCCCGGATTGTGTCGATCCAGATGTCCAGATCTCCCTCCTGATAATCAGAAGCTGCAAAATAGTACAATCGGACACTATCCTGTTGCTTCAGATAAGCCATCTCCTGTCTATAACTGTCAGACGTATAATAATTTCCCATATTTTGGTAAACCGTGGAACGTCCCTCTGCCGCACATCCCGGCACTATATATCCAGAAACCATACAATTCAGTCCGGTGTCATCCCCGGTGGCCGCATAAATACCGTAGCTGGAGACCTGATAAGTAGCAGCAACATCCGCAAAAGATCCGGGGGATACCTTTACATACACCCATTTTTTCGACAGTTCTGCCACGGTAGCCCAATCTTCATCCCTGGGTCCGTATTCCGCATAGACCACTCTGGCCTGATTTTCTCCGTCCAGAGGACCGGTAGAATGCCTGCCTTTACTGTCGATGTCTCCCAGTGACAGCAGCCAGATCTGACTGCTCTCCTCCGCAAATACCATCGGAATATCGATACCGGATCCATCAGCGAAAATATAATGTACGTTTGCCACAGAGCCTTCGCCGGGTCTTGTGGAATCCTTTTGGAAAAATAAATACTGCCTCCCGGCTTCATAGAGCAGTTCCGTCATTTCCCCGCTGCCACCCTGCAGATTCAGCAGAGCTTCCGCAGCCTTCACCGGATCCTTGTAGGTCTCATGGGCAGCGGCATCTCCGTCTAAAATCCGCTGATGCAGTTTCCGCGCCGCGACACCATCGTAGCCAAGATACTGGATGCCGTCCTGTCCGGCAAAAGACCGGGTATCCTCCAAGGCAGCCACATCAAACAGGGCACTGAACTCTTCCCTGCTGTGGATACCCTGCTCAAATACCGTCAGCCATTCCGTTTTGGCAGCCTCATAGTCCACTTCACCCGCCGTTAAATCCCCTTCCGCTGTTTCATCCGACGTTCCTGTCATGTCTGTCGCTTCTGTCGCATCCGCCCCAGTCTCCGTATCATTATCCGCACTTACTGCATCTGTTCCACCGCCAGGGTTGCTACACAGGCATACCACCAATATCACAAGCACCGCCACCGCACCAACCAGCATCCAGAACGGCGGCTTGCGGTAGTCCAGCACGTGCCGGATACGATTCTTCACATGATCTTCTCCAAAAGAAAGCAGTGCGCAGATGGAGCCGCCCCGATAGCGTTTCCATTCGCCGCCGGAAGCCTCTTCCAACAATGTATAGGAATAAATTTTCTTGCTCTCTTCACCAAGAAGCTTCACAACTTTTTCATCACAGGACATCTCGCAGTCCATATTCATCAGATAAAATGCCAGCCACACCAGCGGATTGAACCAGTGGACGCAGCAGATCACCAACGCCGCAGGCTTAAACAGATAGTCCCTGCGCTGTAAGTGCACCCGTTCATGACACAGAACAACTTTTCTGCTCTCAGGATCTAAGCCCGAAGACAGATAGATTACCGGATGGATCAGCCCCATGACGAAGGACAGATGTCCTCCATCGATCTCGCAGATCCCCGGTTCCACCTGTCTGACACCGCTGTCAGGTCTGCGGATACGGTGACGCATACGCAGGTAGGAAAAAGCATGATACCCCATAAATCCTGCCATTCCAAGTAACCATGCGATCGACAGGACACGGAAAGTTTGCAAAGATCCGTCCACATTATCCCGGTTATCCACCGGGTAACCATCATCCAAGGCATTCGTAACATTACCCGGTGCCTGAATTCCGCCGACACCGTCATCTCCAATTTCATTCATGCCTTCTACGTTTCCATCCTGTCCCAGTGCCGGTGCAGAACCGTCCCTATTTCCGGTGGCTTCTAAAGTCCCGGAATTCGGATTTTCCGTGTTATCCGCCCCGGACAGCACGGCATCCACAGTATTGTCTCCAAGAAGGCTGTCATTATAAACTCCCTCATTGTCAACTGATCCGGCACTGTTCCCGGCAGCCAACTGTGCAGAGGTTGTCGCCGTCCCTACGGTCAACAGGCGCTCCGGAATCAGACTGATCCTGGTCCCCGGCAGCACCGGACAACATAACCGCACAAATACGATTCCCCACAGCAGATAGGAACACCATTTCGGGGCTTTTTTCAGTAAAAATCTGGCCAGTATCACCAACAAAATACAATAGCTTCCCACCAGACTGAGACGCCATATACTGTCAAACAAACGATAGATGCCTTCCATCATAAAGTCCCTCCTGTGCTCTCTGCTTCCCTATCTGCGGAAGCTCCGCTCTCTGTCATCCCTGTTCTGTAACGCTCCGAAGCTTATTAATTTTCCACCCCGGTAGCAGAGGCGTCCGCTGTCACCTTCCTGCAATTCTCTGTAAATTCTGTTAGAGACTTCCAGCGTGATCCGTTCTCCCGGTTTCTCCAGATTTTCAAAAATAACACTCTTGACATTTTCTGTCTCCGTCATCCCGGAATTTACCATACCATCCGCCAGGTATACCGGCTGCCCCACCGCTGTGGACTGCTCTTTGCTGACGAATGTTGCCCTGCCCACGGTGTGTTTGCCTCTCTGTTTATTCTGAAGGCTCCGATCAAGCAGATACAATAAATATCCTAGGATTACTACTACGAATAACACGGCCAGTACATTTTCCACCAGACTGAATTTCAACTGCTGTATCACATGAACCCTCCCTTTTTAATCGGCGTGATTTAATCCGCCAAAATAATCATCATAGTTGATACCGGCTTCCAGATGGAACCACCCCTGCGTATTGTCTTCCGTCTGCAGGCAGATCCAGTTCTGCGTTGCATCCAGCTTCGTCATGCGTACCTTGCTTCCTGCCGGCAGTATGAAGGTCCCACCATTCGGTGTACGGTACAGAGTCATATCCTGCAGAAGTTCCACCTCTGCATAGCCACTCAACCAGTACTCCTCCTGCGGCACTTCCTGAAGATGTCCGTTTTTCGTCATATAATAGATTCTCTCGATAGAATCTATCGTCATTACATTATAGGGTTCGTGGACCTGCATCTGCCCGTGCGAGATTTGAATGCGTCGAATATCCTGTTTTATTTGTCCAGTCTCCACCAGTTTCCCATTTTCATAATGATAGAGCCTGGTCAATGGATCCGCACTGGGACCATCTTCATACAATGCGATCAGAATCTGTTCCCCATCCGGGCTGAATGCGAAGATAGAATTGCTCATATTCTCCGTATAAATCTCCGTCGTCTGACCGTTTACTTCCAGTACTGCATCTCTCAGGTCATAGCAATTCATTTCACTTAATCCCATATTCACATATTTCGTATATTCCTCCAGAGAATATCCCGTTACCTGCTCCGCAGGATGTATCGAGATTTTCTCCGATATCCCGTCGCCATCCAGGTCCAGCAGGGCAAAGGTCTCATCCTCCGTTCGATTCGACACATCAAATACTACTCCCGGATAAGCCAGAGTATCGGCTCCCCGTGCGGCTGCATAGCTTCCATACAAGCTGCCAACCCCTGTCAACGGCAGTCGGATTGTGATCGCCGGATTGCTGCTATTTTCTATATAGTAGTAGCCTTCACCTACCCACAATCCATTCCCAATCTGCAAATTCTCCGGAAGTGCCCTGTCGGTTATAGTACCTGTGTCCAAGTCGTATTCCCGTAACACCGTAGGCATCCAGGCATCCGATCCAAAATGCGACTCATCGGGATCTGTCAGGTAATAGACCTTAATATCGCTATTATCCGTCAGTCCCCGGTCCGCCCGATACCCATTATAGACTCCTGATTCTGAAGTCCGGTATGCTATCGGCACACAAGTCACATCCGCGGGAACCTTCGCCGGAATCCGCTCTGCATGAATACAGCCAAATGAATTATCTTGCTCATCCATCAGATAGATTCCATAGGAAGACACCTGAATATGCTGTCTTTCTCCGATGTTGTCTTCTCCGATATAACTGCCTTCCGGGAATGGATACTGCCCGGCGTCGCTAAGTTCATATTCCGCATACACATTCCGTGTACAGATATCTCCCTCTAACGGTCCGTAGGTTTTGTCCGGATCACCACTGCTGCTCAGATCCCCGAAGGATAAAAACCATAACCGCTGTGTCTCCTCTGCCATTACCATGGGAATATCTATGAAAGAAGCGTCTGCCGCAAACGTATACCGTACATTGACCACAGAACCTTCTCCCGGAGTATTACTGAAATTAAACTGCTGTTTTGCCTTATAAAGTGTCTCCGTCACACTCCCGCTTCCTTCCCCCAGATGCAGAAGCGCTACCGCAGAGGTCACCGGATCAGTGTATTTCTTGTATTCCTGTGAAGTATTTCCATCTAATAAAGCCTTGAATATCCCATACACATAATCTCCGTTATTCTCTGCCCACACCAAATCATATGCTGTGTTATCCCATTGAAAAGTCCTCTGTGTTTCTATGGTTTTCAGAGAAAAAATGTTGCCGAATTCTTCTCTGTTGTGAATCGTTATGCTGGAAAACTCTTCCGGGGTCACCACGCTGCCCACACCGTTTTCCTCCGGTTCTGTCTCTGCACCGGAGTCTGCCATCTCTGTCGTGGTGTCGGGATCTGAGCCATCTGTCATATCTGCCTTGCCCCCCGGATTGCTGCCGAGGCTTACGATCAGTACCACGATCACCACCACCGCACCAACCAGCATCCAGAACGGCGGCTTGCGGTAGTCCAGCACGTGCCGGATACGATTCTTCACATGATCTTCTCCAAAAGAAAGCAGTGCGCAGATGGAGCCGCCCCGATAGCGTTTCCATTCGCCGCCGGAAGCCTCTTCCAACAATGTATAGGAATAAATTTTCTTGCTCTCTTCACCAAGAAGCTTCACAACTTTTTCATCACAGGACATCTCGCAGTCCATATTCATCAGATAAAATGCCAGCCACACCAGCGGATTGAACCAGTGGACGCAGCAGATCACCAACGCCGCAGGCTTAAACAGATAGTCCCTGCGCTGTAAGTGCACCCGTTCATGACACAGAACAACTTTTCTGCTCTCAGGATCTAAGCCCGAAGAGAGATAGATCACCGGATGGACCAGCCCCATGACAAAGGACAGATGCCCACCATCGATCTCGCAGATCCCCGGTTCCACCTGTCTGACACCGCTGTCAGGTCTACGAATCCGTTTACGCATACGCAGATAAGAATAAGCATGATATCCTAGGAAGCCAAGCATTCCTGCCAACCATACCATGGATAATACACGGAACCACACCGGGTATGTCCATGCGCGGGCGTCAGTACCCGTTCCGGCAGATGTTTCCGAAATCACTGCATCTGTTCCACTGGCTGCTACCTCTGCAACCGTAGCTCCACTTTCTGTTCTCGCAGTTCCCAGGGAAAAATCCTGCGTGCCGTCAGCATTCATGACAGTATTGTCATTTCCCACAGCCATCGTTTTTTCTGCCGTCTGGCTGTCCGGTACTTCCTCTGCATCGTACTCCCGCCGCAGGACATCTCCGATGTCCTTCGTATCGTTGGCCTCTGCATAACCATGACTGCCCGGACCGACTGTCTGCTGCCCGGACGTCATCTCTGTCCCCACAGACAGCAATTTCTCCGGAATCAGGCTAATTCCTGTCTCCGGTAGTATCGGGCAGCACAACCGCACAAACACGATTCCCCATAACAGATAGGAACACCATTTTGGTGCTTTTTGCAACAAAAGTCTGGCGAGGATCACCAGCAGCACACAGTATCCTCCCACCAGACTTAAGTTCCAAACACCGTCAAATATTCTGTAGATATTCTCACCCATAAGCCCCTCCTGTCCTACCCCCCGCAAGGCATAGTCGATGTTTCATAGACTCTTTGTAATTATAGTCTACATTCTACCGACCCATCTGTCAAGTAAGAAATCTGATTCTGTTGTCCCTCTTCTTCCGGATTCCAGTCACTTACTGTCAGCTCCGGCTCTTCTTCCGAGCGCAATACCTCCGCATGCATTTCAAAATCCAGCACGCAGTCTCTATGGATTTCCTCTGTCTCCCCGGTAGTCATGGAAGTGCCGGTCCCCCGGAACAAGATCACTGTCTTTCCATCTCCTATGGTCACATCCGAAGTGACATATAACGGTTTCCGATACTGTTCACTGATCCACACAAAAACCTCATTGGTTGCTTCCCAATACTGCCGCAGTTCCTCACCATACTGCTTCGCATACCCCTGTCCGATGTGGGATCTGCTGCGAATGGAACAGATGGGATAGGACCGGTAGAGATCTTCACTACGATCATGGCTGAATCTGATCTGTATCTCCGGATGCTCATACAGCCATAACTCACGTCCGCCCAGAATCCCTGCCGCCAGCATCACCACTGCCAACACGATCAAAATAACATGCCTTTTCTTTTTACCGTTCATTTCCGCCCCTCTCTTTCCCATGCTTACTTCTGCACCGCTTCCATCAGACGCTCCTGCCAGTCATAGAAAGCCTGGCCGTCCACCAGGCAGCGTTCGTCCTCATCTATCCATAATCCCTGTTCTTCCGACGCGTAGCGAAAGATCCTTGTCTCACCGTCTGCATAGACAAACTGAAAATATCCCACACCTTCCACCATCTCTTCCGGCGGGATCGGATCTGACGTCACTCTTCCGGAAAGTTGTATAAATTCCTGCCACAGCTGCTCTACGGTATCGACATCTTCCACATAATCGTAATCCTCCGCACAGAAGCTGCAGCCAATCTTCTGAGGACATTCCTCCGGCAAAAAAGCCGCGCAGAATGCTGTCTTTGCTTCATTCTCCAGCATTCCCGGATACCATATATCCGCTATGGCATAGGCTTCTTCCGGTGTTGCCGCCGGATATAAAACATAGCTGGCGGGATCCTCTACGGAGATCATCCCTTTTCCCACGTTCTGCACCGCTTCATAAATCGCAACGGTAGTCTGGGCATCCGGGGTTCCGATCCAGCCAGCCCCTCTTCCCTCCTTCAGAAATCCTCTGCTTGCTCCATAGGTAAAGAAATAATTCTGCGGTTCCTCTCCCTCTCCGGCAAAAGATATCTGCCCATGGAAAGTGCTGCCGTGGATCCAGGGCAGTACCCGGTAATAATAGGTTCCGTTGACGCTCACTTGTACCTCTTCCTGCTTTCCGAAAGCGTTCTCCTTCGGCATCTGTATCCCCGGCACCGTGAAATCCACCGTTTTGCGGAATTCGATGAGATTCAGCAGAAGTACCACTACCACCAATACGATTGCACTGAGAAAAATGGTTGCTTTTACGTTAATCTTCTTCATAAGCCCCTCCTTTGTTTCCCTTCTATCTATATTGACGACTTTTATATTCCGTTTGTTACAAACAGCATAACAAAATTTCACCCCTGAATCTACTTTTTTCACCCAAGCGACCACTTTCTGTTATTTCTGGTCTTTTTATAACATAACCACTGTAAATGCACAATTGAGCAGATGGAAACTTAACAGTCTGGAACTATAAAACTGGCGGCATCGGCTTCCCGGTGTCGCCAGTTTATTGTCACTCTATTTTACGAGTGGCTCATAATAGAGCACTGTCTTCACAGGATCTTTTCCGCTGATCTCCACGCCGTCCGCCGTCGTTCCCTGGAAGCCGTCGGATACGCCGATATAGAGAATGCGACCGTCCGGTACGAGGACCTCGCTGTTTTGCAGAATCGAATACGCCAGTCGGTATATGGGAAGCGTGTCACTCTTCGCATGTAGCACAAACTCTTCTTTTGTCATGACTGCCAAGGTACCACCTCCTTCTTATCGCCGGCTTCATTATATATGAGTCGCGAGTGGGTGAAAAGGTTCCCTTAAAAATAAGGCACTGGACGGATCCAGTGCCTTTTGATGTCAAATTCGTAAAAAAACTATTCTGCCCGCAGTCCGTGCAGCATCACGGTATTCTGCCATCCGCCCGCTCCACAGGTTCCGGTATGCAGAACTCCGACACTGCCGCCCGCAGCAGCTGTTCTCGTGTCCACGGTGATTTCCGACGGATATTCCACAGACGCCGGAAGCTCCTTTTCCGTCCACAGATGCGCCCGCAGCCGTCCGTCACGAATTTCTGCCTCGATATGACACCCTGTCACGAACCCTGCCGTGTAGCAGCGTTCTCCGATTGGTGCCGCAATCCCATCCTCATAATACACTGGGAATACCGCTACGGCATTGGAGGCTTCCGGAGAGCGCAGGATCCGGAGTGCTGGTCCGGTCATCGTCCGCGCATCGAATCCGACGCACACATCCATATATTGTCCGGCACTGCCGAAGCCCTGTCCGGATGTCTTTGCCGGATCCAGATACACTTCCGCCCGCATTTCGCGCGCTTCCTCTGCAAAGGTGTAAAACAGTTTCACGCCTTGTATGGTGGGCATCAGTCCTGCACCCACACAGCCGTTTCCGGCAGTCCGGTAGCTCCAGGGGGTCTCGGGCAGCGTCTGCTCCCATTTTCTCCACTCGGCAAGTGCCTCCCAGGGCGTATAGAAATCCCTCGTCCACCACCCGGGGCGAATCACCGGCTGAAGTTCCGTAGGGAAATCCTTAAAATCGGTCTGTACCCGTCTGGCTTCCTCGATCTTTTCCGGTTCCAGTTTACTGCAGGCACACAGTTCTATCGTCTCTCCATAGGTGCTGCAGTTCGTCCGAGGGGTGACCCGCACGTACACCGCCGCTCCACTTGCTTCATTTCCCGGATGATACGCACGGTTCTCCCCTCCGGTGCGGCTGACGGATACGGTCCTGCGTTCGCCGTCCTGCTCCAGTTCCCAGCAGATCAGGGAAGCATCCTGTGCTCCTTCCAGCTCCAGTTCATAGTGCAGGATAAACATCCCCTTCTGCCATGTAACACAGGGATCCTGCTGCCATTTCGGTGCCGGGCGGGTCGTCGGAGGGACTATAATCTCTGCCATTGCCGCCAGTCCGGTCTCTGTATGTACGAGCAGTCGGTTCTTCCCGGTACGGGCACCGTTATTTTCTCCATACAACGTCAGTTCCTGCCCCTGCCTCTGCAGACGGATCCTGCTCCCATCTTCCGTGATTTCACAAGCCAGTTCCGGGTGCTCCTGCGTCTCGCCGCTGAAATATTTTACCTGGGCGGACAGGGTCTGGCTTCGATGTTCTTCGGTTAATTCTACGCTCCCCCGGCTCAACACCAGCTGTACCGGCAGATGCTCTGTCTCTGCTTCCGGCAGGTACTCCCGCTGTCCTAGCGGATCCCAGTCGTCCGTTCCCCGTAACAGATTCCGGACGTTGTATTGCGCCCCACTTTTCGCCTCTACCAGAAAAGCCCGCAGCCCCTTTTTTCCGGTGAGATCCACGGTATGTTCCGCAGGTCCTATAGGCGTATCGTTTCCATATGCATAGCACATGGTCTCCGGCTGGGGATAGCGCGTCCACTGCACCTGCAATGCCCGGGAGGTTCCCATACTTTCCTTACGCAGATCCTCGAACCGACAGCCGATCACGTACACACACCCCTGCCCTTTCATAAAATACTGGTCTGCGCCGCTTCTGTCCCTGTGTCCGCAGATCCGGAACAGACAGTCCAGAAACGCACTTCCCGTAGCATCCGTTGCAAAGATCGGGCATCCCCCATAGAAATCAAAATCACAATGCAGATATACCGCATTGCCGTTCAGAGCATCATCGGTGGATTCAAAATGGCAGTTCTCGTACAGGCTCCGTTTCGCACCGCAGATGGGATAGAGATTCAGTCTGCTGACGAAGCGACAGTTTTTCGCATGGAACCGGTCTCCCACCACATCACCCAGCTGTGCCTGTGTGACTGCCTTGCAGCGCTTCGGTCTGTTTTTCGACGGATCTAACGGATACTCCAGATCCACGTTGCAATAGTTCCCGATGGTCAGATTCTCCAGGTACAATCCGTCCCCCTCAAAGTGCAGCATGGTATAATTGCCGATACAGCCGTGGGACTGCCCCTTGTTCGCCGCGATCACCACATTCTCCGGGTGCTCCGACAGACCGATCAACGACAGATAGCTGCATTTTATTTTCTGCTGATAGGGCAGGAACTCTCCCTCTGTCCCCCGGAAGGTTTCCCCATCCTCCGGATCATGCAGCCAGTAAACATCCGGCGCCAGATATACCGTCATCGGGGCTTCCGGCGTTCCGTCCTGCAGTGCCCCGGAGGCAAATAGCTCCTGTAATGAGCGGAAGCACCATGCCGTTCCCGGGGCGGCACTGCTGTCCAACAGCAGATGACGCGCATCCAGTTTTTCCATCATCGCACTTTTATCTGTCATAATTTATCCTCCTCTGTTAAAATATCTCAGTGTCTCATTATACGGGCAATGCAGGTCAGAAGTAAAGTGACAGTTTCCTTCCGGGAAGTGACAAAAGGTTCCAAAAAAACAAGGCACCGGACGAATCCAGTGCCTTTTGATTTAAAATCTGCTTTAAAAATAAAAGTTAATTTCTGTTCTTCCTTTTTTAATTCGGAAACAGACATCTTTTTATATTTCTTCGGGATTATCAATACATCATTTTCATACGCAGTCATCCTCTGTTACCTCCCATAATGATCTTTGTTTTTCTCTTGTTAACTCGCTTTTTCTCACATTTTCATTTCTTCATAGAGATATTTTCTAAGTCTATGTCATTCCCCTTGGCCATGAATCATGGATATACAGATGTTTAGGGTACACAAAACAAGACGTCGTCTTATTCTGTTATGATCGGCCTTTCTTCCCCCAACTCCTTACGGCAGCCTAACCTCCCATGTCATACAGGATCTCCTTTTCTTCAGGGCCCTTAATTCCTTCGTTCTGCTTATCCATAAAGGGGCGTCATGATACTCCATTACTGAGTCTCTGCTCTGATGGTAAGAAATCTGACTTGGCTCTCTATGTTTATGAATTTCTTCTGTTCCTTTCAGCGCCTTGCGGCGGACGTCTCCTGAATCTCACAGTCGATCTTCTTATGCTGCCTGCGGCTGCCTGTGAATATCTGTTTTTAATCTGAGTCATCTCCCTGATGAGTCTCTTTCGATTGGTCACCATAATTCTTAAATCAGCATACACACCATCCGGTGTATACGGTGCAGAATACCGGCCCTCGGTAACCAGCTTTGCGATCACCTTCGGATCCTTCCTGTCATTCTTGCTTTGGCTGTTGTCATCCAGTTCCTTGGTCTGCTTTACCGCATAAGGGTTAACCATAACCAGGAGGATGCCCTCATCCTCAAGATAAGCACCAAGGTCAAACCAGTAATGACCTGTCGGCTCGATACCTACGATTACATCTGACTTTCTGTACTTGTCCTGCAAATGCTGCATCCATGCTTTAAAGGCTTCAAAACCTTCTCTGCTGTTGCTGAACGTAAAGACTTTTCCGAGTTCAATGCCTCTCCAGCTTTCATGCATTCACCTCGCGCACACACTTTCTTTTATTTTACCACTTCTGTCAAGAAAAGAATAGCAGGCGAATATTTGCTTTTCAAATAATCGCCTGCCATCGAAAGGGGGTGGTTGTTAGCACATTATAATTTAAACTGGTTCACAATACTGTTTAACTCTTTTACATACTCAACCATATCATTGGATAATGCATCCGTCTTTCCAACCATCTCAAAGATTTCGGAAGACTGGTTCTCAATATCTCCAATTCCGTCTACCGAAGTATTAATAATACCGGAAATGCTGTTGATATTATTCTTAATTTCAACCATTTCTTCATTCAGTTTGTTAACGGAACTACTGATTTCACCCATGATATTTTCAATGTCTGCAGAACTGTTATAATAATTCACTCCTGCTTCCATAAATCCATGATAATCTGCCATTACCGTAGTGTCCATATAATCCATTGCCTTGTTCAGACACTCTACCATGCCTTTGGCAGCATCTTCAATTACTTCTACGACCTGTTTAATATCTCCGGTTGTCTGCTCGGTCTGGGTTGCGAGTTGTCTGATTTCTTCTGCAACAACTGCAAATCCTCTTCCTGCATCTCCCGCTCTTGCTGCTTCAATTGAAGCATTCAGTGACAAAAGATTTGTTTGGGAGGCAATCGCCGAAATCTGTTGTGCCAGCTTGCTGATTTCGCTGATTTTCTGTGCCTTCTCAACTGCAGACTCTGTTTCTCTGCTCAGCTCTTCATACATGTACTTTGTCTTCTCGTTCGCTGCCTTGGAAGATTCCTGCATTTCTCCGGATTGCAGATGAACGGAAGTCGCTTTTTCTTTTCCGCTTTGCAGCCGCACATTCACTTCTGCCAAATCTGCAGTAATTTCCGTGATGTTATTCTCAATCATCGCTACCGAAGGCAATACATTCTGCTTCATCTCATTCGACAACTGGTCCGTGGTACTAAGATTTCGATTCGAATTCTTCTCCAAAACCCCAACCATGTTCTCCAATGCATCCGAGCCGTCATGTATCTTGTTGGAAACCTGCGAAATTCGCTTAACAACACTTTGAATGTTATCTTTGAAATTTGTTATGGCACGGGCCATCGCACCGGTTTCATCGTTATTGCTTTCATACTTGCCTGTAACGGTGTTGGAAGAAAAGTTCAATTCGCCGCTTTCCTTTAATACATCGGTCATCACCCGAACCGGTCTTGCAATTGTCTTTGCAAGGAGCCAGGAAACAATCAGCATGGCAACAATACATATTGCAGCACCAAGTATTCCAATAATTACAATGGGGCGAACCACGCTTAATGCCTCCGATTTATCTGCCATAATCAGCAGCATCGGGTTGGACCCATCGCATACATAATACGCAACGAGCATGGTTCTTCCACCAACCACAGTTTCCGTCACAGACGCTTCCGGAATATCCGACTTTGCAATTCTGCTCATCAATTCCGGGACAACCGTTTCCTCCGGAAACTGGTCCAGATAATTCGTAGAGTTATAACTTGTGTCCGGGTAATAGCAAATCAACCCCGAACTGTTTACAAACACCGGATAACAGCTTTCTACACTTTCAATCTGTACGTTTTCAAAAAGTGCGTCCAGTTCCTCCTGCAACAGCATGGAATAACCATTTTTTTCCAGACGATACTCCACCAGAGAACCATACGCTTTCACAAGGTTCTTCATATTATCGCAGATACTGTCCCGATACAGAGAAGTTACCTTTGGTAGAATACTCAATTCGCTTACAACGACTGTAATCATGGAACTGATAAATACCAGCAGCATAATCTTCTGCGCAATGGAAATCTTAATTTTACCAACATCTAATTTTTTTGCTCCGGTTTCCATTTTTCCGTCTCCATTCATCCCTAAAGTATTCTGTAATCAGCGTCTCTATCCGGTTTTTCATGTAGATAATTATTTTCCTGTCTTACGTGTACGAACATCAAATGCAACTGCAATGATGAAAATAATACCCTTTACAACGTACTGATAGGAAATATCTACGCCCATCAGGTTCATACCATTTGTCAGGGACACAATAACAAGTGCACCAATAATCGTATTTGTAACACGTCCGATACCACCACTTACAGCAACACCGCCAATGTAAGAAGATGCAATGGCATCCATTTCAAATGCATTACCTGCAGTAGGTGTTGCAGACTGCAATCTGGATGTATAAAGAATACCTGCCAGAGCTGCCAGAACACTCATGGAGCAGAATGCGAACATCGTTACCTGACGAACGTTTACACCGGAAAGTTCCGCTGCCTGGTCATTACCACCAATACCATAAATGTAACGACCAAGTCTTGTCTTGTTCAACATATAATTATACGCTAAAAGAATCACTCCGACAATAACTGCGGTCCATGGAATTCCCTGATATTTTGCAAGTACATAAATAATTACCATAATAATTGCAGAAACGAATACCAGTGTACCAATAAAGATTGGCATGGAAACTACTTCAAAGTTGTATTTCTGCTTATTCTTTCTTGCCTTAATCTGGGACATAATTACCAGTACAACTGCCACAATACCAATCAGCAGGGTAAGGAAATGAATTTTATTTCCAAACAATACAATATGTAATGGTAAATCCGGAATAAAGCCATTGGACAATGCGTTAAATCCTGCATTTGGTACAATGATGGTACCGGTTTTCTGCAAGGATAAGTTCAGCAATCCACGGAAAATGAACATACCAGCCAATGTTGTTACGAATGCGGGTACACCAACTCTTGTTACGAGAACACCCTGGTATACACCAATGGCAAGACCAATTACCAATACAATCGGTATTGCAACCCATTCACTCATGCCCTTCTGGGTCATCAGAATTGCTGCGATTGCGCCACTAAAACCTGCCACATAACCTACAGACAAATCAATATGCTTAATAATCAAAATCAAGGTCATACCAATTGCCAGAACAGCTACATATCCTGCCTGATTAAATAAGTTTGAAATATTTCTTGCTGTGACAAATCCACCATTGGTCTTTACTGCAAAGAATGCAATAATTGCAACCAACACGATGTACATCATGTAATCTCTGATATTCTTTTTTACTAAACTGCCAAGTTCCTTTCCAATAGAAACTTTTGCTTGACTATTTTCTCCCATCTTGCACCTCCTATGATTGAATAGCCATTGCCATGACTTTTTCTTCTGTTGCTTCTTCTGCTGAAAGTTCACCCGTAATGGTTCCTTCGGACATAACGTATAAACGGTCACTCATTCCTAATACTTCTGATAATTCGGAAGAAATCATGATTATACTCATTCCTTCTTCTACCAGCTTATTCATCAAGGAATAAATTTCGTATTTTGCACCTACGTCAATACCTCTTGTAGGTTCATCCAGTATCAGAATATTTGGTTTTGCAAACAACCATTTTGCAATCTGTACCTTCTGCTGGTTACCACCACTTAAGTTTCCTACCTTCTGTAATATGGAAGGTGCTTTGATATTGATGGATTCACGATATGAATTTGCCATGATAATTTCTTCATTTTCATTAATTGCCAAACCATTCTGTAATGCTTCCAGGTTTGTAATGGAGTTGTTATATTTAATATCCTGAATCAATACAAGACCATTTCCTTTTCGGTCTTCGGTTACATATGCAAGTCCGGACTGAATCGCTGCCTTCGGACTATGGAAATGTTTCTTCTCGCCATTGATGTATAATTCTCCGGATGTAATCTTATATCCTGGTGTATTACCGAAAATACTAAGGGCAAGCTCGGTTCTTCCGGCTCCCATAAGACCCTGGAGTCCTACGATTTCACCTTCATGTACTTTCATATTTATATGGTGCAGTATTTCTCTTCCCTTTACCGGGTCATCTACTGTCCAATCCTTTATTTCAAAGCATACATCTCCGATATTTACTTTTTCCCGCTTCGGATAAATGTTATCAATTTCTCTACCAACCATGTTTTTAATAATCATTGCTTCTGTAATATGTTCAGAAGCTGCATCCATGGAGCAGATTGTTGCACCATCTCGTAAAACTGTGATGGTATCTGCAATTGCCAAAATTTCTTTCAGCTTATGGGAAATCATGATACAGGTAACCCCCTGCTCCTTCAATTCCTTAATCAGCTTTAATAGGTTCTGGCTGTCATCTTCATTCAATGAAGCTGTCGGCTCATCCAAAATCAACAGCTTAACATTTTTGCTTAATGCTTTTGCAATTTCAACTAACTGCTGGTTACCAACACCAAGTTCTTTTACTTTCATGGAAGGGTCAATGTGCAACCGTACTTTTTCCAAAACTTCTTTGGATTTTACAATTGTTTCATTCCAGTCAATGGATTTTCCCTTCATAATTTCATGTCCGAAATAAATGTTTTCATATACACTTAATTCCGGAATCAATGCCAATTCCTGATAAATAATTGCAATTCCTTTTTCTTCACTGTCTGCAATAGACTTGAATTTCTGTACTTCGCCATTATATACGATATCACCCGTATAAGTCCCGAAGCTGTGCACTCCGGAGAGTACCTTCATCAACGTGGACTTTCCGGCTCCATTTTCTCCAACCAGGCAATGGATTTCACCACGTTTTACTTTAAAGTTTACATCACTTAACGCCTTAACTCCCGGGAAGGTTTTCGTGATGTCCTTCATTTCCAATATATAATCTTCCACCGCTGGACCTCCTTTAAAACAGAGCCGGCCTTATACCTCTCTAAGGTGAATAAAGCCGGCCCGTCTATCTCATTATCTCACATTAAGATTCTATGTTGTTGTTAATTATTCTAATCCTGTGAAGTCACCAGCTTCATAGTATCCAGAATCAATTAATGCTGACTTAACATTGTCTTTTGTTACAACTACTACGTCTGTCTGCTTAGCAGGAACATCCTTAGCTTCGTTGTTGTAAGTAGTATCTGTTGCAGGTGTTTCGCCGTTTAATACGGAAACTGCCATTGCTACAGAGTCAGCTGCCAATGTACGAGTATCTTTGAATACTGTCATGGACTGCTTGCCATCGATGATGTACTGGATAGAAGCCTTTTCAGCATCCTGACCAGAAATAACATAGCTTGTTACGTCCTTATCGGTAGAGAATACATCTGCGATTGCACGGGATGTACCATCGTTAGGAGCAAGTACACAAACATCGCCCTTAGCATCTGCGCCGTTTGCTGTTAAGTTAGCTTCTGCTTTAGACTTAGCAACGTTGAAATCCCAGTCTGTTGTAATCTGTCCAATGATTGTACTTAATTCTTCACGAGTAAGGTCTGCCTTATCCTGAAGTGCTACAGCTTCATCAGAGTTTACAATCTTGAATGTTCCGTCAGCAATCTTTGGCTGAAGAACGCTCCAAGCGCCCTGGAAGAAGATGAATGCGTTGTTATCAGTAGCTGCACCAGCGTAAAGGTAAAGCGGAATACCACTTCCTGCAGGAGCATTGTCAATTAAGAACTGTCCCTGAGCTGCACCTACTGCAAAGCTATCAAACGTTACATAATAGTCAACTGCATCTGTACCGGTAATCAATCTGTCGTATGCGATAACGGTAACGCCTTCTGCCTTAGCTGTTTCTGCTGCTGCAGCAGCTGCTGCTCCATCCTGTGCACAAATGATTAATACGTCGATACCCTGAGAAATCAATGTTTCAACATTTGTTTTCTCTGTTGCTGAGGAACCCTGGCTGAATAATACCTGATTTGTGAAACCAGCATCGCTGAGAATCTTTTCGAACTGTGCCTGGTCCTGTAACCATCTTGGTTCATCCTTTGTAGGAAGAACGATACCAACCTGAACGCTTCCGTCTGCAGAAGCTGCATCTTCAGCAGGAGCTGCATCCTCAGCAGGAGCTGCATCCTCTGTTTTGGTTTCTGCCGGAGCAGATGTTGTAGAAGAACATCCTGTGAGTAATCCAACTACCATTGTTGCTGCAAGTAACATGCTGAGTAATTTTTTTCTCATTTTTAAATAACCTCCCTTTGTTTGTTAACTGCTTGTTACAGTAGTTACTTTAACACAGGGAGGCATGACTTTAGTTGTTATGATTCTTCACATTTTTATGTTTTTTATAATAATGCAGAGCATGTATTAGTATTTTTTTGTCTGCACTTTTTTTCAAATGCAATTTTGTCCTATTGTACTTTGGGACGTTCAATATATACATCTTCCCGCAAATGAAATCCGCTGTCGATGATGGTGGCGTCTATATTTCCTTTCGTTACTGCCAGCGGCTGCAGCTTTATGTAGGGCACATCTGTAGTTCCATCGTTCAATGTTTCTTCTGTTACTACCGTCTCCCCCTTTGCCATTGCCACCGCACATTCTGCAGCAGATTTTGCAAGCTTTTCAATCGGTTTATACACCGTCATATATTGTGTTCCCGCAACAATTCTCTGGCACGCCTCCAAATCTGCATCCTGTCCGACCACACAGATTTCTCCTGCCAGCCGGTTTTCGGAAAGTACCCGGACCACCTCTCTTGCCAGGTCATCATTTCCGCACATAATCCCCTGTACTTCCCTGATTTCTTCCAGATGTTCCGCAACATACTGTCCTGCCAAATCCGCCTTCCAGTTGTCAATGTATGTCATATCTGCAACAACAATACCTTTTTCCGAAATAGCCTCCCGGAATCCCCGTTCTACATAGGAAACGTTATTATCCTCTGACGGACCGCAAATCATAATAATTTTGTCTCCCTTTTTCAGCACCTTTGCCATTTCCGTCCCCATGAGCTTTCCAACCATCTCATTATCAAACGATATATACAGGTCCGGGGCAGCCTCCAGTGCAAGGCGGTCGTAGGAAATCACCTTAATTCCTGCGTTTTTTGCTTTTTTAATCACTTCGGTAAGAGAATAGGAGTCAATCGGAACCACCACAAGCACATCAACCTTTTTGTCAATAAAATATTCAATCTGCTTTATCTGTTCCTGCGCATCTCCGTTTCCATTCTGCACATTCACTTCTGCCCCAAGCTCCTGCGCCGTAGAAACAAAGACATCACGGTCACGCTGCCAGCGCTCTACCACAAAATTGTCAAAGCAGCAGGCAATCTGTATTTTATCTTCCTCCCGTGGCTCTTCCACTGTTATTTTGCTTTCTTTCCTGCCGCAGCCTGCAAGCAAAAATGAAATTATCAGTATTCCCATATATAAGAAATTTCGATATCTCATGCGTTTTCTTCCCTTTTCTCTTTAAACTCCGTAGGTGTAAATCCTACATTCTTCTTAAAGGTTCTGCTAAAATAATTCGGATCTGCATACCCAATCTCATTACAGATTTCCTTCATGCTTTTATCCGTCTTGGAGAGCAGCTCTTTTGCCTTCTCCATCCGGATGCCTGTAACATATTCAATAAAACTTTGTCCCATCTCTTCTTTAAACAGCTTGCTGAAATAGTAAGGACTGATATTTATCTGTCTGCTCGTCTCATCCAGAGATACTTCATTCTGGTAATTGTGGTCAATATAATCCTTTGCAATTGCAATCAGATTCGTGGCCTGTTCTTCCTTTTTGTTTACAATATTACGACAGACATCCTGTATCTTCGTAATGAACCAGGTCCTGATTTCTTCATAGTTGCTCATATCGTTGATGCTTTTCAGGTAATCATGTCTGGAGCTGAAACGGTAGACCATCCCCCCGCTTTCGTATCCGATTTTCTCTGCCCAAAGCACAAATTCCAGTACCTTCAGCTTAATATCCATCACATTTTCTGCATTGCTTTCCAGCATCCAGTTAAAAAAGCTGGTGGCTTGTGCAGTTGCTCCCTCCAGATTTCCCTCTTCTACAAAGGAAAACAGTTTTTTCTCTGTCTGAACCGGATAATTCTCCTCATAATCGCATCCAATCGGAAGGTCTTTCACATGTGCCACACTTCCACTGGATATCCGGAAAGAATTAATCGCCTCCGAATAGGAAACACCTGCCTTTTCAAGAAGCATCACCGAACCAATCCCGACCCGGAATTTTGCATCAATTCTACCCGAAAGCTTGCGTACCATCTTTCTTGCGTTTTCGATTACTTCAATACGGCTGTCATACTCCTCGGAGCTTTCCTCTATTCCTACCGGAACATAAACAATAATCATGTTTGCCATCATCGGTCCCACAATTCCGGTAAAAAACTCCTTGATAATCTCCCGGATTTCCTGATAGCTCGACTGAACACGCACACTTGTACCAACCGTATTGGTAAGATGACCATTTTCCTGGTCATCGCCACACTTGATAACCATCATGTATCCCTGTTCCTCTTCTACCCCAAGGAGCTGCTTATACCGCTCCGTATCCTCGGCGTAATTGTCCTGAAACAACACCGAATATATCAAACCGCTCTCAATAATCGGAATGACCGTCTCCAGTTTTTCCCGAATCAAAAGGTCATTGCTCCGTTTTTCCCTGGAAACATCCACCTCTTTCATTGCCTTGCGGAGAATATCAATGATTACATTTTTTTCGATAGGCTTGTTAATATAGTCCAGAGCCCCCATTCCCAATGCCTGTTTGGCATAATCAAAGCGGTCATATGCACTCAGAATAATAAATACCGTATTATGGCAGGTCTGTTTGATTTCTTTCATCGCCTCAATGCCATTGATTCCTGGCATCTGAATGTCCATAAAAGCAATATCCGGACGAAAACGTTCCGCAAGCTCAATTACGCTTCTTCCTGTCTTTGCCGACTCAATCATGCAGCTATCGCCGAAATTCTTCTGAATGATGAAGCTTAATGCATCAATTACAATTCCCTCATCATCTGCAAGCATAATCTTGTACATCCGTTTTTCCTCCTCGTTTCATGACCTATTGCATGGGAATCCGAATGATGAATTCTGTTCCCTGGTTGATTCCATCGCTTTGAATCTTTAAAATATCCTCTTTTCCGTAGAAAAGGGCAAGCCGTTTTATTACATTATCCAGGCCGATTCCATTAGAATCCTTATTGTCTGCAGAAACCTGTACGCTTCCGCTGAGAATCTGATGAATTTTGTCCTGGCTCATCCCAATTCCATTGTCCTTCACGCTTACACAAATATCATTGTTATCCCGGTATACGGATAACAGAATTTTGCCTTCCCGGTCAATCCCCCGAATTCCATGGTTTACACAGTTTTCTACGATTGGCTGTAATACCATTGCCGGAATGGATGCATTTACCAGCCGTTTATCAATTTGCTTACTATAATGCACCTCTCCGGAAAAACGCACGTTAATAATATAAATATAATTATCTACCAGTTCAATTTCTTCATATAAGGAAACACTTCCGTAATCCTTTTTTACACTATATCGAAAGAAATCCGCCACATTCTGAACATATTCATAGGTTCTCTCCGCATCCTCCATCATTGCAAGCTGAGCACCCGCATTTAACGTATTGAACAGAAAGTGCGGATTAATCTGTGCCTGCAGGTATTTCAGCTGTGCATCCTTCAGATGTGCTTCCATTCGAAGCTCCTTTTCCTGCATCTGACGTTCTGTTTCCATGCTCTGGCGGAGCCGCTTGATGTATTCCTGAATACTGAGCACCATTTTATTGAATGCTTTCGTTACAACGCCCACTTCATCATTTGCATAAACTTCAATTCTGGCTACCTCCAGGTTTCCTCCCGCTACTTCATTCGCAGTTTCTGCAAGCTTGCGCAATGGCTGTATAATCCCCTGTGTCATCCAGATAATCAATACAATCGTCAGCATTCCCGTTAAAACAAACATCATCTGATTCAACGTTTCCACACGGTGCATGGTATTCATCAGTACGTGATAATTCTGCGAATTATGATAAAATTGTTTGTTATTCAGGCAATAGATGTAGTCCCGGATATACGTGCACAATTCCGTTGCTTCTTCATAATTCTCTTTATATTTCTCAACATCATAACCACGCCGGTACTTGATTGCCAGCTCGCTCACCTTCCGGTAACGCTCGGAAAGATTCCGAATGTTTTTCTCAAGTAAAAGCAATTCATCATCGGTAATCTGATTATTCAACCCTTCTACCAGTTTATCATATTCTGTAACATCCCGGTAAAAGTTCTCCATAGAATCCGTCTGCCGCAAGTTCAGATATTCCGTCATATCATCCTGTACCAGCGTCAGAATATTCTGCAGCTCATTCAGCTCTGTGTTACTCGCATACACCTGTTCAATCTGAAGCATCATTTCATCCAGATTGGAATAAATGTATACATTCACTCCAAACAAAACCACCGTCATAATCAGGAATACCGCTATCAGCTTCATCTGGATGGATATTTCAATTTTATGAAGTTTATTCTTCAGTCTTCGAAGCATCCTCAAGGTACTCCTTTACGTTCGTTTCCGTAACCGCATTGCCTTCCATCAGGAAAAAGCCGTTTACATATCCGGTATCCAGATATTCATTCAATGCATCCACGCATCGTCTCCCCATGTCCCGATAATCCACCGCTATGGTTGCCGAAATGATATTTTTATTTACTGCCTGTAAAATCGTATCTGAAGTATAATAGCCAAGCACATATACCTGACCGACAATATTGTAATCAACCATTGCCTGATATACACTGACGGTATTTTTCTCATTCAGACATATGATAAAGTCCGGCAGTTCCTCCATATCAATCAGCATTTCGCGAATGGATTCATCTGCATTAAAGGCACTTCTTCCATCCACCGACTTGATTTCCAAATCAAGCTGCAAATGATTTCCCTCATTCGTAAGTGTTTCCTTAATTCCGTTGCAGATAATGTTTTGTGTGCTGTCATCCGTAGATGCGTCCAGAAGAATCAACACTTCCCGATTCTTCTTGGTCGCAAGCTTAATAATCTGACGTCCGTACTCTCTGCCTAAACTGTATCCACCTACCCCTACATAACTTTTTCTTTGACTGTCCACACAGTCATTCACAACGGTAACTACCGGAATTCCCTCCTGCTGTGCCTCTCGAATGACATTCTGATATTCTTCGGTCTCCTCTGCTTCAAGAATAATTCCATCCACCTGTGCAGCAATTGCAATACGGGCAAGCTCTATTCTGGAGTAATCTCCATCCAGTCCCTCTCCCATAAGCTCTACATAAGCACCTGTTTCCTTGCCTTCTTCCAGACACCCTTCAAATATTTCTTCCCTTGACTGCTCCTCCGGCTGCTCCATAATCAATGCATAATGCCTGCGGTAGCTGCTTGTTTCGCTGTTCTTGTCATGCTGTCCCACCACCATATCCATCTGCTGTCTGGACAACACAATTTCCCCGACGATAAACCCTATCATTACACACTGGAAAAGCACCAGCAGTGCTCCAAGTCCCTTGCTCCATTTTCGATTCCATCCTGATGTTGCTGCCATATCTCTTTCCTCGTTTTTGTCTGCTACTGGCATTCTAACACAAAACGGGCAGAATTATCAATTCTGCCCGGGATTTTTCTTTCGTAAACAGCCAGAAGTTCCTTTATTTACCGACCCCAAAAAGTTAGACCAATAATCTAACGATTGGAGGTCGGTATTTTTATGGCTAAGTATAGCTACGAATTCAAAAAAATGATTGTTGATGCTTATTTAAATGGAGAGGGTGGATATAAACATCTTTCATCTGTCTATGGTCCAACTAGAAGAGATATACAAAAATGGGTTCACAATTATCAAACTTTAGGAGATGAAGGTTTACTACGTTCTCGGAAAAATGATATATATTCTTTCGAAAAAAACTTTCTGTTGTAGAATTATATTTATCAAGTGAAATCTCATATCAAGATTTAGCATTGCAAGAAGGTATTACCAACCCCTGTATGATTACCAACTGGGTTAACCGGAAAGAAAATATTGGATAAATCATGTAAGAATCCGAAAATAGTACCGTCAGAAGAGCCTTCCGTTGACACAAGCGCAGAGTATGTAAAAGAACTGGAAGATGAACTTCTGAAGTTAAGAATAGAGAATGCCTTTTTAAAAGAACTGAGGAGACTGCGTTTAGAGGACGAAGCAAAAGGATCTGATGTCACTTTTCCGGAAAGCTGTATAAATTCCTGCCACAGCTGCTCTACGGCAGCAGCATCTTCCACGTAATCGTAATCCTCCGTGCAGAATCTACAACCGATTTTCTGCGGACATTCCTCCGGCAAAAAAGCCGCGCAGGATGCCGTCTTTGCTTCATTCTCCAACATTCCCGGATACAATACATTCGCTATGGCTATGGCTTCTTCCGGTGTTGTCGCCGGATATAAAACATAGCTGGCGGGATCCTCTACGGAGATCATCCCTTTTCCCACGTTCTGCACCGCTTCATAAATCGCAACGGTAGTCTGGGCATCCGGGGTTCCGATCCAGCCAGCCCCTCTTCCCTCCTTCAGAAATCCTCTGCTTGCTCCATAGGTAAAGAAATAATTCTGCGGTTCCTCTCCCTCTCCGGCAAAAGATATCTGCCCATGGAAAGTGCTGCCGTGGATCCAGGGCAGTACCCGGTAATAATAGGTTCCGTTGACGCTCACTTGTACCTCTTCCTGCTTTCCGAAAGCGTTCTCCTTCGGCATCTGTATCCCCGGCACCGTGAAATCCACCGTTTTGCGGAATTCGATGAGATTCAGCAGAAGTACCACTACCACCAATACGATTGCACTGAGAAAAATGGTTGCTTTTACGTTAATCTTCTTCATAAGCCCCTCCTTTGTTTCCCTTCTATCTATATTGACGACTTTTATATTCCGTTTGTTACAAACAGCATAACAAAATTTCACCCCTGAATCTACTTTTTTCACCCAAGCGACCACTTTCTGTTATTTCTGGTCTTTTTATAACATAACCACTGTAAATGCACAATTGAGCAGATGGAAACTTAACAGTCTGGAACTATAAAACTGGCGGCATCGGCTTCCCGGTGTCGCCAGTTTATTGTCACTCTATTTTACGAGTGGCTCATAATAGAGCACTGTCTTCGCAGGATCTTTTCCGCTGATCTCAACGCCGTCCGCCGTCGTTCCCTGGAAGCCGTCGGATGCGCCGATATAGAGAATGCGACCGTCCGGTACGAGGACCGCACAGGTACCTTCCGTACCGCAGGGCATCTCCCAGTTCTCCTGCACTCTGGTGAATTCCGTCTCACCCAGACAATAGGTGTCCACGCCGTTGTATCCCCATAGGATAAAATCTGCCGTCTCACTCACACCTGCTGCCACCATTTTCCACGGATAGATTGTATCAGCACTGCAAATAACATTCTCACCTCCAGCCACCGGAACAAACCTGAGGCTTTCCGGGTCTACTGACACTAATGTCATAGCTGTATTTCCTGCTGTTGTATTGCCAACTGTCTGTGCCGCCACATAGACTTTGCCATCCTTGCCCTGTCCTAATGCTCCGACACCTTGTACGACATAGCTGTTGTCATCCGCCACGGTTCCGATCAGCTCACCTTCCGCAGAATAGATCCGCACATAACTGCCGTCCTCCTGCATCCGCATCCGCACATATAATCTGCCCTGGGCATCTGTTGCCATACTATCGACTATATTCCATTCCCTCTCCCCAACAGTAAAACTGTTCAGAAGCGTTCCTTCCGGGCTGATATGATAGATTGCAGGCAGCCAGCCGTGCTCCGCTCCCGCTGCTGCCAGTCCCTTCAGTCCTGCGTAAATACTGCCATCCGGTGCCAGGCACAGACTGTAGACCTCTCCGTTTTCCGCAAAATCTTCAAAAATCGTCTCCGGCGTTCCGCTACCATAAGGCAGATATTCCACTCTCGCCTGTCCGTCCGTAGTGAATCCGCCCACATACAGACCGTTCTCTGCCACTGCCGCACAACGGATACTTACGTCTCCCTCATAAGCAATCTGCCATTCCTGCGTTGCCGTGTCGGCGCCGAGAACCGTACCACTCGTTCCCTGCTGTGCTGTATGTCCCTGTTGCGCAGCATCCTTTTCCGGCTCTGTCTTCACATATTCATAAGAACCTGCTTCAATCTCCTCGCTGATCTTCGCCAGGCTGTATTCTCTCTTTTCCTTAAAATCGATCAGCTCCAGCAGTTGCTCATCCGTAAGCTCCTTCTCCGGCAGAAAAAAGGTACTCCGCTCCGCATAAAAAGCCACGCCTTTCTTGTATTTCTCGGGGCTGTCAATCAGCGTAAGCTCCTTTTTCGGGAAATATCCCTGCTCCAGGTATGCCTGCCTAAGTTCTTCCAGTCTCGCCGTCTCGCTCTCTGTCATCGGTCTGCTGTAAGAGTCTGCAGAGGCATTTGCGTCCTGCAACTGGGCAAAATACTCCTCCAGTTTTTCGTGATTCATGCTTTCCATCCGTGCCTGATACATTCCGGATGCCGTCACCGTCGCCGACGCCAGTACCAGACAAGCTGCCGCCAGGATCGCCGCCCGCCGGAAGCTGTAATGGTGTCTGCTGCCTCTGCCGTTTTTCTCCAGATGCTGTAAAATATCATCCACCCTCGCATCCAGATCTTCCGATACCGCCATCTGTTCCTGTTCTGCCATTTTATATAATTTTCTATCTAAAAAATCGCTTTGCATCTCCTGCTCCTTTCCGCTGCTACAACATTGCCCGCAGCTGCTCCTTCGCCCGATGCAGACGGGATTTCACTGTGCCCTGCCTACATTCCAGGATCCTGCTGATCTCCGGGATCGTGCACCTCTCATAGTAAAACAGAACGATCACATCCCGATACCCGCCGTCCAACCGCATTACCGCATCCCACAACTCATGATGTTCATCGTAGAATTCCGGGGACAGGTTCTCCTCCCATGCCACCGGACTGGTGCGCTTATTGTGCCTGTAGATCTTTTTCGCCTCGTTGGCGGTAATCTGCAGGATCCAGTTACGAAAACTGTCTGCTTTTTTCAACGTCTCTAATTTCTCATAAGCATGCACGATAGCCTCACTGACCGCATCCTCCGCGTCCGCACTGTTTTGCAGAATCGAATATGCCAGTCGGTACATGGGAAGCGTGTCGCTCTTCACATGCTGTGCAAACTCTTCTTTTGTCATGACTGCCAAGGTATCACCTCCTTCTTATCGCCGGCTTCACTATATATGAGTCGCGAATGGATAAAAAGGTTCCCTAAAAATAAGGCACCGGATGAATCCAGTGCCTTGCGATTTCATATTAGTAGAAAAATTCTATTCTGCCCGCAGTCCGTGCAGCATCACGGTATTCTGCCATCCGTCCCCCCCACAGGTTCCTGTATGCAGAACTCCGACACTGCCGCCCGCAGCAACTGCCTTCGTGTCCACGATGATCTCCGACGGATATTCCACAGACGGCGGAAGCTCCCTTTCCGTCCACAGATGCGCCCGCAGCCGTCCATCACGAATCTGCACTTCGATATGGCAACCCGTCACAAATCCCGCCGTGTAACAGTGTTCCCCGATGGGGGATGCAAGCCCCTCCTCATAGTACACCGGGAATACCGCCACCGCATTGGAGGCTTCCGGGGATCGCAGGATCCGAAGTGCCGGTCCTGTCATCGTCTGTGCATCAAATCCGACACACACATCCATGTATTGCCCGGCGCTGCCGAAGCCCTGTCCGGATGTCTTCGCAGGATCCAGATACACTTCCGCCCGCATTTCGCGCGATTCCTCTGCAAAGGTATAGAATAGCTTCACACCCTGTATGGTAGGCATCAGTCCGGCGCCCACGCAGCCGTTTCCAGCAGTACGATAGCTCCAGGGAGTCTCCGGCAACTTCTGCTCCCATTTTCTCCACTCCGCAAGCGCCTCTCTGGGCGTATAGAAATCCCTCGTCCACCACTGCGGACGGATCCTGGGCTGAAGTTCCGTAGGGAAATCCGTAAAATCGGTCTGCACCCGTCCGGCATCCTCGATTCCTTCCGGTTCCAGCCTCTCGCGGGCACACAGTTCTATCGTCTCTCCACAGGCGCTGCAGTTCGTCCGTGGAGTGATCCGCACGTAGACCGCCGCTCCAATTGCTTCATTTCCCGGATGATACGCACGATTCCCCACTCCGGGGCGGCTGACGGATACGGTTCTGCGCTCACCGTCCTGCTCCAGTTCCCAGCAGATCAGGGAAGCGTCCTGTGCCCCTTCCAGCTCCAGTTCATAATGCAGGGTAAACGTTCCCTTCCGACAAGTAACATAAGGAGACTGTTTCCATTTCGGTGCCGGGCGGGTCGTCGGTGGGACTATAATCTCTGCCATTGCCGCCAGTCCGGTCTCTGTGCGCACGGACAGTCTGTTCTTCCCGGTACGGACATCGTTATTTTCTCCATACAGCGTCAGTTCCTGCCCCTGTCTCTGCAGACGGATCCGGCTTCCATCTTCCGTAATTTCACAGGCTAATTCCGGATGCTCCTGCATCTCGCCACTGAAATATTTTACCTGGGCGGCCAGGGTCTGGCTTCGATGTTCTTCGGTTAGTTCTACGTTTCCCCGGCTTAACACCAGCTGTACCGGCAGATGCTCTGTCTCTGCTTCCGGCAGGTACTCCCGTTGTCCTAGCGGATCCCAGTCGTCCGTTCCCCGTAACAGGTTCCGGACGTTGTATTGCACCCCGCTTTTCGTCTCTATCAAAAAAGCCCGTAGCCCCTTTTTTCCGGTGAGATCCACGGTATGTTCCGCAGGTCCTATAGGCGTATCGTTTCCATATGCATAGCACATGGTCTCCGGCTGGGGATAGCGCGTCCACTGCACCTGCAGTGCCCGGGAGGTTCCCATACTTTCCTTACGCAGATCCTCGAACCGGCAGCCGATCACATACACGCATCCCTGCCCCTTCATAAAATACTGGTCTGCGCCGCTTCTGTCCCGGTGTCCGCAGATCCGGAACAGACAGTCCAGGAACGCACTTCCCGTAGCATCCGTTGCAGAGATCGGGCATCCCCCGTAGAAATCAAAATCGCAATGCAGATATACTGCATTGCCATTCAGGGCATCATCGGTGGATTCAAAATGGCAGTTCTCGTACAAGCTTCGCTTCGCACCGCAGATGGGATAGAGATTCAGTCTGCTGATGAAACGACTGTTTTTCGCATGGAACCGGTCTCCCACCACATCACCCAGCTGTGCCTGTGTGACTGCCTTGCAGCGCTTCGGTCTGTTTTTCGACGGATCTAACGGATACTCCAGATCCACGTTGCAATAGTTCCCGATGGTCAGATTCTCCAGGTACAATCCGTCCCCCTCAAAGTGCAGCATGGTATAATTGCCGATACAGCCGTGGGACTGCCCCTTGTTCGCCGCGATCACCACATCCTCCGGGTGCTCCGACAAACCGATCAGGGACAAATAACTGCATTTTATTTTCTGCTGATAAGGCAGGAAATCTCCCTCTGTCCCCCGGAAGATTTCCCTATCCTCCGGATCATGCAGCCAGTAGACATCCGGCGCCAGATATACCGTCATCGGGGTTTCCGGCGTTCCGTTCTGCAGTGCCCCGGAGGCAAACAGCTCCTGTAATGAGCGGAAGCACCATGCCGCTCCCGGAGCGGCACTGCCGTCTAACAGCAGATGATGTGCATCCAGTTTTTTCATAATCGCACTTTTATCTGTCATAATTTATCCTCCTCTGTCAGCCCTTGACGGAGCCAACCATCATTCCCTTGACGAAATACTTCTGTAAAAACGGATACAGCACCAGGATCGGCACCGTCGCTACTACGATCGTAGCGTATTTGATGGATTCGGCGATCAGCTCAGTGTCCGAATCTCCCATTCCCGACAATCCGCTGCTTAAGATCAATATCTGACGGATGACTAACTGCAGCGGCTCCTTGTTGTGATCATCGAGATAAATCATGGCGCTGAACCAGGAATTCCAGTGTCCGACGCCGTAATACAGCACCAGCACTGCCATGGTCGGCTTGGTCAGCGGTACCATGATCCTGCTGAGGATCGTAAAATGGTTGGCACCGTCCAGTCTCGCGGATTCCTCCAGGCTGATATCGATGGATGCCATCGCCGTACGCATGATGATCAGATTGAATGTGCTGACCGCTCCCGGCAGCAGAATCGCCAGTCTTGTATCATACAGTCCCAGCTGCTGGATGTTCAGGAACTGGGGGATCAATCCGCCCGAAAAATACATGGTGAACATGATCAGCACCGTGATAACCTTTTGTCCCGGAACGTCCTTCCTGGACAGAAAATAAGCGCCCAGTACTGTCATAACAAGGTTAATCAGCGTTCCCGCCACCACATAAAATATGGTATTGGCATAACCGATCCAGATTCTGGAATCGGAAAACACTTTCTTATAAGCCTCTGTCGTAAATCCCAGCGGTTTGAATAATATCCCCGGATGTCCCATCAACAGGGATGCCTTGCTGAAAGATGCACATATCACATACCAGAATGGATAAATACATATTATCATCAGCAGGATCATAAAACAAATGTTAAATACATCAAAGATTTTCTCTCCGGCGCTGCGCCTGATTGTTCTGTGTATAGTCTTTGTCTTCATCTGCTCCTCCTTGCCCGATACCATTTACCACAGACTTGTATCGCTGACCTTCTTGCTGAAACGGTTCGCCAGGATGACCAGCAGGAAGTTCACCACCGAGTTAAATAGTCCCACCGCCGCGGAGAAGGAATATTGCCTGTCTACCAGACCCATGCGGTATACATAGGTAGAGATCACGTCTGCAGTCTCATAAATGCCTTCGTTGTACAGCAGAATAATCTTCTCATAACCGACACTCATCACCTGTCCCAGCCGCATAATCAGCATAATGATGATCGTTGGCATAATCCCCGGCAGCGTGATATGCAACATCTGCTTCCATCTGCCGGCTCCGTCGATCTGCGCTGCTTCGTACAATTCTGTGTCTACTGCGGTTAACGCCGCTAAATAGACGATAGAGCCCCAGCCTACGCCCTGCCAGATATCACTGATGACATAGATCGGCAGGAAATTTTCCGGCTGGCTGAGCAGATTTTTCCCTCCGTAGTCGAAAAATTTTACCAGAATCTGTGTGATGAAACCCTCCGGCTTCACGAATTCCCTGATCATGGAACAGATGACTACCGTAGAGATAAAATGCGGCATATATGTGATCGTCTGGGTTACACGTGCGAACTTTTTGCTCCGCAGCTCATTCATCAAAAGTGCCAGTATGATGGGTGCCGGGAAACCGAACACGATAGTTGCCAGGCTGATTTTCAGAGTGTTGCCCAATAATCTCTTAAAATAAATACTCTGGAAAAAGTTCATAAAATGCTGTAAACCAACCCAGGTACTGCCGGAGATTCCTCTCCGCGGGCTGTAATCCATAAACGCGATAATCAGTCCGTACATCGGCTTGTAATGGAACAGCAGATAATACAGCAGTACCGGGAGTACGATCAGATACAGCTCTTTCTGCTTCCACATCTTTTTCAATGTCTTCATGGCATTTTCTCCTTATCTCCTTATCTCCTGATTTGTGTCTGATTTATGCCGGATAAGACAGACGGTCGAGCTGGAAGACTCCAGTTCGACCGTCCGGGATATTATCTTTCGTTATATCGATCCAGCGCGGACTGA
Organism: Simiaoa sp.; assembly: GCF_051972595.1. NCBI lineage: Bacteria > Bacillati > Bacillota > Clostridia > Lachnospirales > Lachnospiraceae > Simiaoa > Simiaoa sp. Next base: position 49,155 of record NZ_JBOKRY010000011.1, read on the forward strand.
TATATTCCGATCATATCGTTCATGCCCGTATCATTCAGCTGCTTGATATAGTTGTCCCATTCTGTATCTACATCCAGAACCTGTGTATAGAACTTCGCACTATATTCAGAGATAAAGGTATTCATCTGTGTGCTCAGTACGCTGTACTGCTTACTTTCGTCTTCTTTTAAGGTGATGGGCGGAATCAGCGTGCGCTGACTCTCATTACCGTCTGCCCAGTCGTGAAGCGCCTGTTTCTGCTCATCGGTCTCATAATACTGGAAAATATAATTTGCATCCTGTACGAAGGGTCCGCAGCCATTTGCCAGACCATTGTAAGTCATAGCAGTGGATACGCTCCAACCGTTAGGATTGTGCATAATTTCATCGGTATAGGTGGGAATACCGTCTACCATGGTATATGCCTCGCCCTCTTTGCCGTAGTTGATCATGTAATGTCCGGACTGGCTGTAGCAATAGTTCAGGAATTTCGCTGCCAGTTCAGGGTTCTTACAGTCTGCTGTGATCACTGCGGAACCGTTACTGGTGGTCGCATAATCGTAGGAACCGCCGCCGTATAATACGGTGTCACCGCTGTTCATTACCGGGAAAGATGCGGTTGCCATCTTGAAATCCGGATTATAAGCCTGTGGATCTGCTGCCACACTCTTGATCATACTTCCGAGGAAGCTTCCGCCTGCTCCTACGGTAACTGCTGCTTGGTCATTCATGATATAGCTCATGGCAGTTTTCTTATCACAGGTAAGCAGATCTGCATCCAGCAGTCCCTTCTCTACCCAGTCATTGGCTCTCTTCATAAGTTCCTTATAAGCTTCCTGGGTGTAACCGTTCTTGATCTCTCCGGTCTGATCATCCACATACATTCCTGCACGAATGCCGTAGGCACTGCCCATGAATCTCATCAGATATTCCAGGGACTGCACGACCATAGGCTTCTCAATGCCGTATTCCTTCAGTGCGGTCAGCGCTGCCTCCCAGTCGTCCAGGGTCTCTAACTTGCCTGTATAGCCTGCCTTTTCCAGCAGATCGGCTCGATACATGGGTCCGGTGGTACACTGCAGATAAGTGTTACCGCGGATGAACGGGAAACAGTAGTAATGTCCGTCATCATTTTTTACCTCACGGTCTACCGTAGGATTGTCCTGCAGATACTGCCACAGATCTGCTGCCGCGCCGTAAGGCTGTACATAATCATCCAGGATCGTCAGTACTCCTTCTGCCTCTGCCGCAGCCGGACCGCCGGTGTAATTGTTGGTCCATTCCCATACGATAATATCCGGCAGGGAACCGCTGGCAATCATGGTGGAGAACTCCTCACTGGAGCTTCCCTCTGTGGGCTGGATGAACTCTACTTTAATACCGGTCATCTCCTGCCAGTTTTTCGCCCATAAGGTTTCATTGGCGGATGCTGCTGCATCACTTGCCCAGTACTCCATCCAGACGGTCAGGGTATCACCGGTGTCCTCTACGGGATAGGAGACATAATTACTTCTGGGAATGGTAAGCTCATCGCCTTCTTTTTTATTCAGAGAATCCAGCAGTTCATAGGCAGGTGCTGCAGGCTCCTCGGTTGTTGTCTGTTCTTTTTGTGTCTCATCAGATACACTGTTTTCGGAATTGTCTGTGTTGCCACATCCGGTCAGCGTTGCTGTCATGGTAAGAAGTGCTGCCATTAAAATACTGATTGTCTTCTTTTTCATAGATTGTCCTTCCTGAATTTGATATTCGTTTCCAGTTCAGACTGCGCAGTCTTTTGTGTACGCCTTTATCTTACCTGCCCCGTTTTGCTCCTACAAGTGACAAAAAATTGTGTCCACACAGTTGTCTCAATTTTGGACAAGTGACAAAAATTAATGTCCATCCTTCCACTGGCTGGGTGTCATGCCCTCACTCTGCTTGAAGCTGCGAAGCAGGGTTCTGACACTGCCGAATCCGGACTTCTCCGCCACCTCATTCAATCCGTCATCGGAAGAACTGAGGATCTCCTTTGCCCGCTGAATCCTCTGTTGGGAAATGTAGGTGGGCAGCTTTTGTCCCTTGACGCTTCGGAATGTCTTCGACATCTGCACGGAGGATATCTGAAAATGCTCTGCGATCGATGTCACATTCAGATTGCAGTCCGCAATATTCTGCTGTATGTACAGCACGATCCGGTTACATAATTCCTCTTCCTCCCGGCTGCCCTCCGCCAGTTCCTTCTGCAGATTCTCGCATACCCGGTGCAGCTTTGCGATGAGTTCCTGTTTTCCATGGCATTCCTGTCCATGGAAAAACGAATACTCCTGAAAATCTTCCGTTCCCTCCATGGCTTTCAGCATAGAACACTGCAGGTCATATTCCAGGTAACGGATGGTTTCCGTGCGGTTGCTGATATTTTTATGCTCATTCTGCTGGTACAGATCGCTTATGATCTCCTCCGCCCGCGCAACATTCTGCTGGCGAATCTGCCAGATCAGTTCTCGCTCCGTCTCCAGCGGATAATAATATCCATACTGCGGTTCGACTTTCACATCTTCGTAGAATACCGTATCATCCAGTTCGTAGATCCTCTTCGTCTCCATGGTGTAGATCGCCTGCTGGTAAGCATCCGAGATTCCTTCCCGTCCTCTGCAGATTTCACCTGCCGCTACCGTATAGCGGATATCCATATGCTCATCCATGAACTCCTGCAGCTGGGTCACTGTCTCTAAGGTAATGTCCCGATTCCGTCTGGCATCCTTTTCCGGGAAATTCACGATAATAACCAGCACATCGCTGACGATCATGGGATATACGATGCAGCCGCTGTTCTGAAACAGCTCGTAGCTCACGTTTTCCACGATAAACTGCACGAATTCCAGGTCTTTCTGCTTTTTATGCACCTGGTCCCATTCCTCGCTGCCGTCCCGCTCGATCTCTTCCATATAGAAGAGCAGCGTGGTGAACTGTTCGCCGCACCAACGGATGCCGCACATTTCTTCCACATAATCCGCATTTTCCGGCAGATTTCCCCTAAGCAGCTTCTCCAGGTATTCCTTTTGGAAAATCAGATTCTGACGCTGCAGTCTGCTGCCTGTCTCCTTCAGGTTCTGCTGCATTTTGTGAAAATAGCCGTCGATCAACTGAAATTCATTGTCTGCCCCGTTTTGCGAAGACTTAATATCCAACCGGTCTAACAGCTTCGCCACCTGGCTGTAATTTCTGCGCAGGAAATAGAGCATCAGCAGGATACCGATTGCCGTGAAGCTGACCAGGATGAGGATTACTCTGCCCTGATAACCTCTTAATTCGTTAAAATAATCCTTTTGGCGGCAAATCAGTATCTTGTAATTGTTACCGCCTTCGTAATAGCGCAGCTGTGCGGTCTGATGCTCCTCCGTCAGTCGGATGCTTCCGGCTTCTTCCGTCATCGCTGCCCGCAGCTGTTCTCTGTCTTCGGCACTCAACACCTCTGCATTCTGGTCAGTGCAAAAAACATCTCCTTCCAGCGCCAGGCACACGCTCTCATCCTGGGAAGGGAACAGGATCCGCTGCAGCTGCGACAGTTCATATACGAAGAAAATGTTGATCTGCGTGCGGTCCCATTTATTGTCCTGTATCGTTCCTGCGAAAAAGACATACTGCCCATTGCCGTACTGCATGGTAATGCCGTCATAGTCTCCCGCTAACAGCCGCTCCCAGTCTTCCCGGGAGATTCCGCCGTACTGACTCTGATAGGCTCTCCAGTAATTCTCCGCCGTATTCGCGGAATCGCTTGCCACGATGTAATCGTCATTAGCAAAATAGAGTAAGATCGCCGCATAATTACCGTTGATCTTCTGATATTCTTTCAACAGTTCACACAATGTGTAACGGGAATATTTGATGGCACTGGTCGTGCTTCCCTGCTCGCCGTGATATGAATTTTTCCCCAGGAGAATCGTATCATCCTGTGCCAGCACCGAATAGGCCAAATCCCGCATGGTCTCCTCCATGTCCGTCAGGTTGGTCCGGATCTGTTCCACAATCTTGTCATTCTCCGTTTCCTGATTCTGCACCAGAATCCGCTTTCCCTGCCAGTAGGTGATGCTGTTGCACAATAAAAATACCAGCATAACCACCATATATGATACCATCCATTTCCAGAATACACTGTTTTTACCCATCGTCTGCCCCCTCGTATTAAAATATCTCAGTGTTTCATTATACGGGCAACGCTGGTCAGAAGTAAAGTGACAGTTTCCTTCCTGGAAGCGACAAAAGATTCCAAAAAACAAGACACCGGACAAATCCAGTGCCTTTTGATTTAAAATCTGCATTAGAAATAAAAGTTAATTTCTGTTTTTCCTTTTTTCTTTTGCCGTGATTTAGAACTTTTTATTTTTTTCCAAAGCTTCTGTTCTTCCTTTTTTAATTCGGAAACAGACATCTTTTTATATTTCTTCGGGATTATCAATACATCATTTTCATACGCAGTCATCCTCTGTTACCTCCTTAAAATAAATGGAAAATTTCTTCTGCATTTCCTTCAGCGCCTCTATCTGTGCTGTGTCTTCATTATATCCATTTTTCAAATAGTCTTCAACTGTCAGTTTATAATAAGAAAAATTAATCCGCTGCGGGCGTGAGGAATTCCTGGAAAAGGGTTACGCGAAGGTAAATGAACGGGAGATCATGGAATATATCTGTGCGCACAGGCAGGAATGCGAGCTAGTGCTGGAGAAATGCTCCGGCAGCAAATACGAAGTTTTCCGGGACGAGGTCTTCTCCAACATGCAGACTGCCTTTCAGGGCTATTTATGATATGGATTATCGATTATTCCTGACGAAAACCATCGGCATCCACGCCGATTTGGGAACACAGATTTTAATTGGACTCTATCCGCCGAAATTCCCGCCAGAAAGCGATGGTCTCCTGCAGATCCGCTTCGTCTTCAAACAATTCCAGCTGTTTCGCCACTTCGATTGCAAAATCCACATAACCGTTTGCTCTCGAAGTGGTGATCCGGTCGGAAGTTACCACATCCTTTTCTCCGGAATGCGTCGATTCGATCCCCTCTAACAGTCCTGCATGCTCTACAACATCCACGCCAGCGCAGATGGCGGCGATCCGTCCGCCCAGGTCATGCACGCTTTTCAGGTACTTCCATACCTCCGGAGTATCTATCTTCTCAATATCACCTCCCGGAATAACCAGCAGTTCCACATCCTTCGGATCCGCAGAATCCAGCCGATCCTCCGGCACTATCCGGTATCCTTCCGTGGTCGTAATCTCTTTCCCGTCCAGAGATACAAACTGCATTTCTTTTCCCGTTACTTTCAGAAAATAATTCAGTATCACAATTTCGTAAATACAACTGGTATCATACAACAATACTACTGTTTTCATCCGCTCTCTCCTTTTTCTCCCTTATAAGTTAATTTTCACGTAAATTAAAAATATCCCGATTTTCATGTCTTTTAATGTATGAAAATCGGGATACCCTAAGTTCCTCAGAATACTACTTTATAACGAAATATCGATCACCGGAGCAGGTGCGACCTGAGCACCGACTCCAGCGGCATCGGCAGAAAAAGATGTCCCGGAGTATCCGGCAGATAAGCTCACGCCGCCTCCGGAGGGAATGACGGGATTGTCCTTCATTTTCTCCAGACGGTCAAACACTGCCTTGAGGTATTCAGCATCGGCCTTGACGATGTCTTTCATCTCTTTGTTGCGGTGTTTGATCTTCATCATCTTGAGGTCTGCGGAATCCATCTCCCTATTCACAGAGACCGCATTATCTGATAATCCATCCAGCCCCATCTCTTCCATCAGGTCGCGCAAGCTATCGGACATTTCCTGCATCATCTCCGAGGTAAAATCGCTCATTTCCGACATAAAGTCTCCTGTCTGCGCATAGAATGCATCTATGCCAAGATCAATATAGTCGGATATATCATAGCTATCCCCTGCATACGCCTCACTGCCTGCATATTCATATGCGGAGAGATCCCTTGACATTTCTTCCTCAGAACTTTCCGCAGACATTTCTTCCGCATTCTGCACATTTTCCGCTTCTGCGTCCTGCGCATCCTCCGTTTCTTCTTCGCTGATCCGGTCTCCCTGCCAGATTCCGCCGGCTGCCTTCGCCAGTTCCTCTTCTTCTAAGTGTTTCGCCTTTTTCTTTGCTACACGCTCCATGGCTTTTGCATGGTTGATTGCTGCTTCGATCTCGTCATCATCATAATTGCCGCTCTGCTTCTGCCGTTTCAGGCGCAGGACTTCTCTCCGCGCCTGCCCGGCTGCCTGCTTTGCCGCCTGGGACGTCTTGCTCCGCAGTATCTTGGACGAGATATTTTTGAACTGGTACTTCAATTTTTTCAGCGCCAGCGTCGTGTTCTTCGTCTGCTGCCTCTGATTGCGCAGCGATTCACTGTAACTCAGGGAACTTGTAACGATGGAATCCTGGCTCCAGCTGTTCGCCGCCTGCATCTGGCCGTTCCGGTCATCTCTCGCCAACATCCGCCGGATATCGGTAACAGAACTTTTATTTTTTGCTCCGAAGATACTCTTCTGATTGTTCTGCGTCTTTCTTCCTCCGGAAAATGCCTGCGGCAAACCGGTATTGCCGCTCCCGTAAACACCTCCGGACTTCCCCATAGAAATCATGCAACCTCACCTTACCCTCTGAAGTCAAAATTCTGGCCGACCTGCCGTTCGCCTGCGGTCTGCACACTGTCACTCCGTGTGTTGAAATTGTAGGTTTCTATCTTAGACAACAGTTCTTCTATGGAACCGGCGCTGATCGTTACCGTATCCTCTGTGCCGGCTTCCTCCTTGCTGTCTGCTACCTTATCCGACTTCTTGTCTTTTAGCCGTTCTTCCTTTTCTTTCTTAGCAGCCTTCTTCTCCGCAGCTTTTTTCTCTGCTCTCTTCTGCTCTCCTTTTTTCTCGATTCTTGCCTTCTGATCTGCGCTTGACTTCTTCAGCACTGCAAAAAATGACAATGTACCGCCATCATTTACCTGCATTCCAAAGCCCTTGACCTGCGCACCGGAACTCTGCAGGCTGGTCTTTAACTGCTGTATCTGTGCAGCGGCACCGCTCAGGATTCCCTCATACTGTTTGCGGAATTTCTCATCCGTCGCCATCTGTTCGATCTTGTCTTCATCAATGAGGACGACCGTCTTATATCCATTGGCATATTTTGCAGCATTGGCTTTTGCATTCTCCTTCTGATCTCTGCTGACCAGAATAAAATCATAATTTCCGTACTTCTTCTTCAGCTGCTCATAATATTTCGCAGCCTTCTCCGACAACTCCGGCTGACCGATGGTCCTGCCGTAATTCCCAGTCGTTCCCTTCGTCTGTTTCGCTTCAGAAGTGCCGGCCGTGCCTGCAGCACTCGTCGTATCCTTCGTTGTCTTGTTTTTCGTATTCTTGCTGTAATTACTCTGCGCAGCATATGCACCGATGCTGCTTACCCCTATCTCTGTCATACTTATCTCCTCCTTGAAAATAGATGCCAAATCCGTTTGTTTTCACAGTTATCTTACTATGTATATCGTCTTCTTTTCTGAATACATTGATAGTAATAATGCCAAAAGACCACATTTCCGATCCTTGTCACCGATCGGAAATGCGGTCTTTCTATTATATTTTTTCTTACTGATTCAAATTGTTGATCGTATGAGATAACTGTCCGAGAATCTTCTTGATCGCTTCACTGGAGGCTGCCATATCTCTCGCCAGCTTCTGGACCTCCGTTGCTACCACAGCAAAGCCCTTTCCCTGATCTCCTGCCCTGGCTGCTTCAATGGATGCATTCAGTGCCAGGATCTGCTGTCTCTTGCTATAACCGTCGATTTCCTTCGTTCTGTCTTCCGCTTCTGCGATCTGCTGTGCAGCATCTGCAATACCGCCTTTTAATTCTCCTACCAGATTTGTATTTCTACGATGAGCATAGCTTGATCTCACAAACATGTTGATCACATCTCCCAGCAGATTTGCAGATGCATCTATTTGCTCCTTAGTCTTCACATTTACCTTTTTCAGGGCCTTAATATATTTATCCTCGTCAATACCCAGCTCTCTCGCTGTCTGACGGAACTTCTCCTCATCCGGATTCTCCGGCAGCACCTGTCCTCCGATAATACTGCCCAGCACGGTTCCATCCTCCAGTGTGATTGGAATACCAAAATCCACAAGTCCCGCATGGCAGGGATACACACCATGGCCTTCTCTGTCACACTGCTCGCAGCGCTTTTTCCCCTCTGCGCTTCCTCTCGTCAGATCAATACAGAACTCCGTAAAATTATAACAGTCACTGATGTATTTTCCGTCTGCACCCACAGCCACGGTTGCCAGTCCCGTGCTGTTTGCCCAGTTCTTCATGATCTGCTCGAATTTGTTCATGTCACAAAAATCCTGAATCTTCATACAACTTCCTACTTTCCCGGTTATCTTAACCGCCGAACGCATCAAAGCCGGTAATTTTTGATCCCGGCATCATCTTACATTTACATAAAAATTATACCACAAATTGCAATATTTTTCGCCCTTTTTACCATTTTTTCCGATATTTTAACAACATTTTCTATCTATGCTTCCTTCCTGTTTCCTTCCCTCCAAACGCTCTAAAATAGATGCAATGCAATGCCATCTATAGTATAATTATCTGGGTGCAGATATGAGTGCTGATCGTGGAAAATGGAGGTGCCGTTAATTGAAGAAAACGAAGATATTCTTCCGCTGATCCTTCCGATGAAGCAGAAAAATACGTTGTCCTGATCGGCGAAGATTCTGAAATCATAGAAAAGCTTTCTGACATTGATCTGCTTGTCATAGATGCGGAATATTTTTCCAAAAATGACATTGCCCGTTTAAGAGAAAATGGTATCCGCGAAATCTACTCCTATATCAATATCGGATCGATCGAGAGCTTCCGATCCTATGATACAGACTTTGAGAAATATACTCTGGGTGCCTATGAGAACTGGCCGGAGGAAAAATGGATCGATGTCTCAGCTCCGGAATGGCAGGCATGTACAGCTTCCAGAGTAGACGCCCTGGTACAGAAGGGTGTGGACGGCTTTTTTGTCGATAACACGGATGTATACTATAACTATCCGCAGGAATCCATCTATGACGGAATCCTTACGATTCTGGACTATATGAACCATACAGGCAGAAAGATCATGATCAACGGTGGGGACTGTTTTGTAAAAAAATATCTTACAACAGAAAAAAACATTCTCATCGATGGGGTAAACCAGGAGAACGTTTTTACTGTGTATGATTTTTCAAAGGATGTCTATACTAAAAATGATCAAAGCACGCGTGAATACTATACTGAGTATCTGGACCTAGCTATGTCACACGGCTGTACCGCTTACAATCTGGAATACGCAACGGTCCCCTCCATCCGCAGACAGGCAGCCGCCTACGCCGTGAAGCATGGGTACATCTGTTACATTTCTGATAATATCGGGTTATGTCTGGGACGATAACATATTCCTCTCAAGCGCCATCACAGAAATGTAATGATACAAGTATCCTGATGCTTTTGCCTTGTCTGCTCATCTGCATCAATAGCCGTGCACATATCACAATAGTAGCATATATTGTAACCGCCCTGTCCTTTGGTATCTTCAGTCACAGCAAAGTATCCTGCCTTCATCTTCACTGTCTGTCCGCTCAAAAAGTGAATCTCTCTCTGCACATAACCCCCGGCTCCGGTTTTATCCACCAGCGGCACCTGTGGATTATACACTCCTGTAGCAGCATAATCCAGCTGGATCTCCGTAAAATAATTCTTCAGATTCGCCTGGTCTGCCGCCACCTTTGCCTTATGTATATAAGACAGATACTGCGGTGCCAGTACTCCCACCAGCACTGCCATAATAGCTATTACAATGATCAGCTCTACTAATGAAAATCCCCCGTTTCCCCTCTTTCCTGTTGATTTTATCATGACTTTTCTCTCCATTACATTACAATACATCCCGCAGGCATCGGGCCTGCAGCTTTTTTTCTCCGCCATATTTTATCATTTCAAACGTAAATGTCAATAAAGTAATTATTAAATATATCTAACATTACCCTGAGTATAAGAAAGACCCGCATGGTCTTCCCAAGCAGGTCTTTCTTCCGGTCACATATTCAGTTTTATCAGTGTTTTATTATTCGCAAAGCTTGGAAAATGCATCCGCTACGAACTGAACCTTAGGTCCGATGATTACCTGTACGGAGGTCTTACCTGGTTTCATGACACCGGCTACGCCTGCAGATTTGATCACCTTATCATCCACTGCGGTAATGTCTTTTACTTCCAGTCTCAGTCTTGTGATGCAGTTGTCAATGCTTGCAATGTTGTCCTTGCCGCCGCAGCCTTCCAGAATGGTTGCTGCGATTGCTGCGAAATCATCATTTGCCAGCTCGATCTTCTTCTCTGCTTCTACATCATCATCTTCTCTACCGGGGGTCTTCAGATCCCATTTCTTGATAGCGAAGAGGAATACGAAGTAGAATACAACAAATGCTGCGATACCCAGAGGGATGATCAGCCAGATTCTAGCTGCTGCAGGCAGGGAGGATGAGAACAGCAGATCCATCGCACCTGCGGAGAAGCTGAAGCCTGCACGGAAGCCAAGAGCAACAGTGATCATGGTGAAGATGCCATACAGTGCTGCGTAGATCACATACAGTCCGGGAGCTAAGAACATGAATGCAAACTCAAAGGGCTCGGTAACGCCGCAGATGAAGGAACAGATTGCTGCGGAAGCTACCAGACCGATCGCTGCCTTTTTCTTGGCGGGCTTTGCACATTTTACCATTGCCAGAGCTGCACCGGGGATACCGAACATCATACAAGGGAAGAAGCCGGACATATACATTCCAAGGCTCCAGGATACATCAGCGCTTGTCTCACCTTTCCAGAAGTGCTGCAGATCTCCAAGTCCAATGGTATCGAACCAGAATACGTTGTTCAGTGCGTGATGTAATCCGGTAGGGATCAGCAGACGATTCAGGAAAGCATAAATACCTGCGCCGACTACATCCAGACCTACGATAGCTTCACCGAGAGCTACCAGACCGCCGAACAGTAAAGGCCATACGAACAGCAGTACAACAGATGCCAGAATAGATACCACACCTGCTACGATAGCTACGCAGCGCTTACCACTGAAGAAGGACAGCCAGTCAGGAAGCTTGGTATCCTTGAACTTGTTGTAGCACATGGAACCGATAATACCGGCAATAATACCGATAAAGGGATTCGCAATCTTATTGAATGCCAGTGTCTTGGTAGCATCCTCAGCGATGGAGGGCATAATGGTCGTAACAAATCCGGTAGACAGAAGTGTTGTGAGCATCAGCCAGGAAGCCAGAGCTGCGATGGCTCCGGTACCGTCATTTTTCTCTGACATACCGACACCTACACCGATTGCAAACAGGATCGCCATGTTGTCGATCAGAGCACCACCAGCTTTTACGAGGAACAGACCGATCAGATTTGCCGCGCCCGAGATCTCACCACCCTGCATTGTTGCCGGGCACAACCAGTAACCAATACCCATGAGGATACCGCAGATCGGCAGAACCGCTACGGGAAGCATTAACGCTTTACCCAGTTTTTGAAGAAACTTCATACATTTCTCCTCCTTTACATTATACTAAACCGGAACAGTTCCGGTCAGTTTCGTTAGTTGATACGGACGTACCGCTCTTAAGATATCTGGAGCACGTCCTCGCCGGGAGATACCTCTCCCTCTTTCAGAATACTGATCTTGTTATATTCATCGGTATTGCATACCAGGACCGGTGTGATGATATGCAGTCCGGCTTCCTGAATCTTTTCCAGATCCGCATCCAGCAGAAGATCGCCCTTTTTGACATGGTCTCCGGCAGCAACATGTGCCGTGAAAGGGGCTCCCTTGAGTGTCACGGTGTCCAGTCCGATGTGGATCAGAAGCTCCACTCCCTGATCCGTTGTCATGGTGATCGCATGGAGCGTATCAAATACCACGGTCACCTCTCCGTCTGCGGGAGCATATATTTTTCCCTCAGAGGGGATCACTGCAAATCCGTCTCCAAGTATCTTCTCGGAAAATGTAGGATCCGGTACCTCCGTAAGAGCAACTGCCTTCCCCTTACAGGGAGATCCGATACAATTCCCTTTTCGCTTACCTTTCAAAAAATCTAACATGTGAACTCCTTTCCGTCGATATATACCGCTGCAATGTTCAGTTCCTGATCCAGGAGTACGAAATCTGCCCTCTTACCAACGGATATACTGCCCACTTCATTGAAAATGCCGATCTCCTTCGCCGGATTCTCCGTGGCACACATCACTGCTGTCTCTAACGGCAGACCGACTGTTTTTACTACAAACCGCATACAATCCATCAGATTCGTCGCCGATCCGGCGATCGTGCCGTCATGCAGGGTAGCCAGATTGCCTCTGACGGTAACCGGCTGTCCTCCCAGAGTATATTCACCATCCTCCAGTCCCGTTGCACGCATACTGTCACTGATCAGGATCATGCGGTCAGCGCCAAACATCGCAAACGTTGCACGGATCACTGACGGATGAATGTGTACACCATCACAGATCAGCTCCGGATGACATTTCTCTGAATCTCTCACTGCTCCGATCACGCCGGGCTCCCTGTGGTTCAGCGGCGGCATTGCATTATACAAATGCGTCGCATGAGATGCTCCATGTTCAATGGCTTCCCTTGCTGTATCATAGTCGGAAGCTGTATGCGCCAGTGAAATGACCACTTCTCCTTTGGCTCTGTCGATAAATTCCATCGCTCCCGGCTCTTCCGGTGCGATATCTACCAGCTTGATCAGCCCGTTCGCTGCTTTCTGCAGCCTGCTGAAATATTCATAATCGCAGTGCATGATATTTTCTGCAGCCTGAGCACCCTTTTTCGCCGGACTGATAAAAGGTCCTTCCATATTGATGCCCACCAGGTGGGATCCACCGGAATACTCATAGCTGCCGGCATTTTTCATGACCTCCAGCAGTTCATCCTTAGGTATCGTCATGGTAGCCGGGCAGACACTTGTCACACCGACAGAGGCTTCATATGATGTGATGACATCCAGTGCTTCCTTCGTACCGTCACACATATCCGCGCCCTTACAACCATGGAAATGAATATCCACCAGTCCCGGTATCAGATACATGCCTTTGGCATCCACAACAGCTTCCTCACCTGCCGGATTCCCGGTACAGCTTACGAACCTGCCGTTCTCCACGGCTGCATCCCCTCTGACAAACCGATGCTCCTCTGTATATATATTTGCATTTCTGATTCTCATGACCTATCAGCTTCCCCTTTCTTATTCAGAAAGCTTACTAAGCGCTGCTTCGTCTGCCACCAGCGTTACATCATTATGAAGCTGTAATACCGATGCCGGCACCTGCGGTGTAATGGGGCCGAAGAAAGCTTTCTGTACGATCTCCGCCTTGTCTTCGCCGCTGGCTACGATCAATATTTTCTTCGCCTGCATAATGGTCTTGATCCCCATGGTGTATGCCTGCTTCGGAACATCCTCCGCCGATGCGAAGAATCTCTTGTTGGCTTCGATCGTAGACTCTGTCAGGTTCACGCAATGTACCTGCTTGTCAAAACTCTCTCCCGGTTCGTTGAAACCGATGTGCCCGTTATGTCCAATTCCCAAAAGCTGCAGGTCCACGCCGCCCAGTGACTGGATCAGTTCCGCATATCTATGGCATTCTTTCTCCGAATCCGGCTCCATTCCGTTTGGAAGATGTGTATTTTCCACCGGGATATTCACATGGTCAAACAGATTCTGGTGCATAAAATAGTAATAACTCTGATCGTTTTCCCGGCTCAGACCTTTATATTCGTCCAGGTTCACTGTCATAACCTCAGAAAAGTCCAGGTCTCCCTTGCGGAACCATTCCACCAGCTGTTTATACAGACCGATGGGTGTGGATCCCGTAGCCAGTCCGAGAACACAATTCGGTTTCATAATAACCTGTGCCGATACGATATTTGCAGCCTTTCTGCTCATATCTGCATAATCTTTTGCTTTGTATATTCTCATGAATCTCTCACTCCATTTCGCATATTTTACTACGGACATTCAGCACCATGGACGGTGCCACACTGAGTTCATCAATTCCCATCTGTACAAATCGTGTGGTCAGTGTCGTATCCGCTCCCAGCTCTCCGCAGATGCCGACCCATTTTCCATGCTTATGTGCCCCATCAACAGTCATCTGTATCATACGCAGGACTGCCTCATGATGTGGATTATAGAATCTGTCCAGTCTGTTGTTCTGCCTGTCGATAGCCAGAGTATACTGTGTCAGATCGTTCGTGCCGATACTGAAGAAATCAACATGCTCCGCCAGCTCTTCACTCATCATGACAGCCGCAGGAGTCTCGATCATAATTCCCTGTTCCGGAATTGCGTAAGGAAGTTTCTCTTCCTCCAGCTCCTTAGCCACCTCAGCCACGATTTTCTGAATATCCAGCACTTCCTCCACGGAAATGATCATCGGATACATAATAGCCAATGTTCCGTATTTTGCCGCCCTGAGAAGTGCTCTCAGCTGGGTCTTGAAGATCTCCGGCTGCTCCAGACAGATCCGGATCGCACGGTATCCCATGGCAGGATTATCTTCCTTGCCCAGTCCGAGGTAATCTACATTTTTGTCCGCACCGATATCAAGGGTACGGATGATGACCTTTTTCCCTGCCATCATCTGCAGCACCTGACGGTAAGCATTGAACTGTTCTGTCTCATCCGGAAGAGAGTCCCTTCCGAGATATAAGAATTCACTGCGGAACAGGCCAATTCCCTCCGCATCATTCTCCAGTACATATGCCACATCCGATACGCTGCCGATATTTGCATATACATTGACCTTGCGTCCGCTCTTTGTCACGGATTCACGTCCCTTGTATTCTGCCAGCAGGCTTCTTAGTCTCTGTTCCGTCTGCTGTGCCGCTTCTGCCTGCCGGATCTGCTCTTCCTCCGGATCCAGGTAAAATACCGCTTCCCTGCCGTCCACAATAGCCCGGGTCCCGTTATGAATTTTCTCCAGTTCCAATGGTACCCCTATCAGTGCCGGAATGTTCATCATACGTGCAAGGATCGCAGTATGGGAATTCGTTGAACCATGTACTGTGACAAAGGCCAGGATCTTACTCTTATCCATCTGTACCGTCTCACTGGGAGTCAGATCATCTGCCACAATGATCGACGGCTCCATGGTACTCCAGTCAATCTGCTCCTCCCCGGACAGATTGCGGACGAGCCGGTTGGAGATATCCCTGACATCCGCAGAGCGGGCCTGCATATATTCATCATCCATGTTGGCGAACATCTCTGCAAAATTATCACCGGTCACTGCCACCGCATACTCTGCATTCACTTCTTCGTTCTGAATCATACTGTGAATGGCATCCTGATAATCGTCATCCTCGAGCATCATCTGATGCACCTCGAAAATGGCTGCATTGACTTCTCCGACCTCCTGCAGAGCCTTCTCGTATAACTGCCCCAGTTGCGTCATCGTACGTTCCTTAGCCGCATCCAGCCGTTTCAGTTCTTCCGCTGTGTTGTCGATATGGATCCTCTTAACGAGACTGTCCTTTTTCTTCAAAACACTGACAGGTCCGATCGCTGTTCCCTTATATACGGATTTTCCAATATATTTTTCCATTTTCTACCTTCCAAACTCTGCCGTGCAGGTCTTCTCTTAGAGGTTCTCACGGAAAAACTTCTGAAGCTCTGCTGCGGCGGTATCTTCATCCGCTCCTTCTATCGTGACTTCCACGTTGTCTCCATGCTTCACGCCCATTCCCATGATCGCCATCAGCTTGCTTGCTGCAGCTGATTTCCCCTTACAGGAAAGTGTCACTGTACTCTGATACTTTTTCGCTTCCTTGGCGAGCAGTCCCGCAGGACGTGCATGCAGACCGATTTCATCCTTAATGATATAGCTGAACTGTTTCATCGGTAACATTCCTCCTTGTTTTATATTTCTTGCTTTAAATATGTAGCATATTGTACATACTTTTCGTTTATCTGGCTGTTTACATATACATATTACCCATCTTTTTATTGTTTGTCTACATCACTTTTGATAAATTGTATATTTTTGAACATTATCGTAAAATTTTGTAAACTTTTTATAAAAAACTTTATATAAAAAGGCACACCAGCTGAGCTGATGTGCCTGTATCGGTATCTCGCATTTTCACTCGTGTCAGCACAGACCAGGTGTCAGGATGATCGCCGTGGTCTGTGTGATGATTTACGGTCTCACAGGAGTGCCGTCGGGAAGTCTGGAGAAAAGCCAGCTATGATCCATTTGAACCTCCGGATATTTCAGCGCTTCCTTCTCATCGAAGTCCACGCCGATGCCGGGCTTATCATTCACATAAGCATAACCGTTCTTTACTACAGGGCAGCCGGGGAATACTGCCTGCTCTTCTTCGGAGAATCCGGAGAACTCCTGGATTCCGAAGTTATGACAGTTGAGATCCAGATGCATCTGCGCAGCCATACCGATGGGAGACAGGTCATTGGGACCATGCCATGCGGTTCTTACTCCATAGGCTTCACAATAGTGTGCAAGCTTTCTCGCAGGAGTGATCCCACCGATATCGCTTAAATGAACACGGATAAAATCGATCCATTGATTCTGTACTAACGGCTTCCACTCCGCAGGATTGGTGAACAGCTCACCCATTGCCAGCGGCAGAGTGGTGTGTTCACGCAGGGTCTTGAAAAATTCATCATATTCCGGTGCTAGAGAATCCTCCAGGAAGAACAGCTTGTACTGCTCCAGTTCTTTGGCAAATTCTATGGTCTGCGCCAGGGACAGGCGCTCATGCACATCATGCATCACTTCTACGCCCCATCCGATATCGGCTCTCACCCTGTCAAACAGATGATATACGCTGTTCATATACATTCTGGGATCGAAATATGCTCCTTCCGGTGCATTCTCCGGCTTTACTATGCTCTGACATTTGCCGCCGAAGTTGCCGCCGTAGGTACCCATATGGCAGCGAATATAACGATATCCTTCTTCCATGTACTTCTGGATACACTCTTCTACTTCTTCCACAGAGCCACCGTCTGCATGACGATATACCGTGATTCCTTCTCTGCACTTACCGCCTAACAGACTATATAGCGGCATTCCTGCCATTTTACCCTTAATATCCCAAAGCGCTTCATCTACACCGGAAATGGCATTGTTCAGTACCGGACCGTTTCTCCAGTAAGAACTGCCCATCATGGTCTGCCACAAGCCTTCAATATCCTCTACCGGTCTGCCCTTCAGCATGGGAGCCAGGTACTCTTCGATGGCCGTTACCACAGCCTTATGTCTCCAGGTGAAGGTTGCACAGCCATAACCGTATAATTCAGGCTCTGAGGTCTCTACTTTTACTACCACCAGATTAATATTTCTAGGTGCCGTTACGAACACCTTAATGTCACGGATCGTAATATGTTCCATTCTTATTTCCTCCTCGTATACTCAGCTTTTTACAGCGCCGCCGGTCATTCCGGCGATAAAATATTTCTGGAAGCATACGAACAATATTACCAGAGGGAGACTGGATACCGTCGATGCTGCCATCAGATCGTTCCATTTAATCTGATACTGGGAATTCAGAGCGACAATACCTACGGTCAATGTCTTCAGAGAATCCTTAGATACCAGTACGGAAGAGTACATATATTCATTCCAGCCATTGAACAGCACGAACATCGCCACCGCCGCAATACCGGGAAGGATCAAAGGGAGGATGATCTTCCGGAAAATGCAGAAGCTGGAGGCTCCGTCCACTCTCGCTGCCTCATCAAGCTCTATGGGCACTGTCTTGAAATACGATACCAGCATCCATGTGCTGAATGCTACATTGGTGGCTGCGTATACGACGATCAAGCCTAATAATGTGTTGGTCAGATGATACTTGGAAAGTACTGCATAAAAAGGTACTACCAGCATAACACTGGGAAACATCTGAGTGATCAGCAGGAAATTCAAAAGCTGCTTACGTCCCTTGAATTTGAATCGTGTGATCCCATATCCTGCCAGACAGGCGCATGCCACACAGATGACCATGGCTGCCAGACAGGTGATCAGACTGTTCACCGTCATTTTACCAAAGTTATAGGTGCTGAAGAATTTATGAAAAGATTCCAGCGAGAACGGATCCGGAAGCCACTTCGGGTTCGGATAGTAGGTCTGTGCCTCTGTCTTAAATGCCGTGGACAGCATCCACAGTACAGGGACCACGATAAATGCCGCCAATAGGATCAGAATTACATACGTCAGGACCGTATCAAGCTTTTTTCTACGTGTTTTATTCATCATCCTTCATCACCACCTTACTTACCAAATTGATCAGATAACAGATCACAAATACCAGAATACCCCAGGCAGACGCTTTACCGAAACGCAGATCATTAAATGCCGTACCATAAATACTCAGGCTGATCAGGCTGGTCGCAGTTCCGGGACCTCCGGCTGTCATGGTGTATACCAGTGTATACTGCTTGAACCACCATACGCAGTCCAGGATCAGGACAGTTGTCAGTATCGGCTTCAATGCCGGCAGCGTGATGTATCTGAACTGCTTCCATCTTCCTGCACCATCCAGCTCCGCTGCTTCATAATAATCCTTTGAAATACTCTGCAGTCCTGCAAGGATCATGGTCATTACCAGGGGAAATCCTTTCCAGATACATACGAATACGACCGAAGGGAAGGCAAGTTCCTTGCTTCCCAGCCATGACAGATTCGTGCTGATCAATCCCAGGCTTCTGAGGATGCTGTTCATGATACCGTACATGGGATTCATGATCCAGGTGAATAATAATGCCACCACTGCTTCCGGGAAAAACCAGGGAAGCATAAAAATCACACGGAATATGGTTCTCCCCCTGAACTCCCTGTTCAGCAGACTCGCCAGAATAAATCCCAGAATGAAATGTCCCGCTACTACCAGTACCATGAATCCCAACGTCAGCAGAACCGACTGATAGAATTCCGGCTCCGTAAATGCAGCCATGTAATATTTCAGTCCCACAAACTTCCATTTTGTTACCAGGTTCGTGTTGAAGAAACTGATATAGAAGCCGTACAGCATAGGATATAGAATCAACGCTCCCATCATCAGCACGATGGGGAAGGAGAATAAGTATCCGTCATACTGGTATTTGATCTTACTCTTTTTGCCGGTTTTCTTTCCCAACATTTCCGGTTTCCCTCCTTTTGATAATTCCCGGAGTCCGAAGGCTCCGGGAATCTGTCACTTACTCTTAGTTATAGTCTTCCATAAGCTCAGCTACTGCTTTTTCCAGATCAGCGACTGCCTGATCATTGGTCTTTTCCTTGGAAAATACTGCTGCGTATGCATCACCCAGGGCACTCTTCAGTCCGCTGATACCCGCAAAGCTTACGGTAGGACGGCATCCGTCTGCGATCTGCTGCAGATAACCCGCATAATCGTCACCGGTGATGTAGTCAGCCTTCTGTCCCTCTACCGTAGCAGGGATCTTACCACTGCTCTGCCAGAACATCATCTGATCATCATGTTCTACGAAGAAACGGAGATAATCAATGGCTGCGGCTGCCTCTTCATCGGTAGCATAAGCGCTGACTGCATAACCCTCTGTACCTAACATGGTTCCGGGATAATCTCCGGGAAGCTTGAAGGAACCTAACTTACCCTTCAGATCGGGGTTGTTCGCATAAGCAACACCCAGTGCATTGGAACCGGTCATGAACATGCTGGTATAACCCATTGCAAAATAGTTCGCTGCGGTAGGATAATCTACTTCGGTGATGCCGATAGGAACGATACCATCGTTATTCATCTGGGTCCATTTTGCAAAAGCATCGGTAAAGGTCTTATTGTCAGCCTTCAGGTCGGTGCTAAAGTCGCCGTCTTCTCCGGTCACACAGTCCACACCGTTAGACCACAGATAAGACATGAAGCGGCTCTGTCCGGAAGAGTTGTTGGAACCTACCATACCGAAGCCCCACTGGTCAACCTCACCGTCACCGTCAGAATCCTTGGTCAGTGCCTTCGCACAGTCAATGAACTCATCCCAGGTAGTGGGAATCGTAAGACCTGCCTCTTCAAAACGATCCTTTCTATAAATAATAGCCTGAGGCTGTAATGCTACCGGGAAATATACGATCTCGTCATCCAGTTTGCAGGAATCCAGAACACCATTGGCAAATTCTCCTGCCAGGTCATCGGAGATCAGTCCGGTCAGATCTCTGGTCAGTCCCAGGTCGTGCAGAGTTGCAACTGCATCTGCCGATGTAAAGAATATCTGAGGGAGATCATCCGGGGTGGTTGCCATAGCGGACAGCTTTGTGTAGATATCATTGGTACTGATCGCCTGGATCTCTATCTTTACATTGGGATGCTCTTTCATATATTCCTCTGCGTAGGAATATACATACTGTCCGTGAGGATCCTCACCTGCGTATCCACACAATACAGTCAGCTTAACATCTCCGATGCTGTCAGTATCTGTTGTTGCAGCAGTTGCTGCCTCTGAACTGGCTCCGATTGCTGTTGTATTCTCGTCTGCGGATGCTCCACATCCGGTCAGTGATGCTACCGTAAAGATAGTTGCAAGGGCAGCGGCTAAAATTTTCTTCTTCATCATAAAAGTAACTCCTCCTTAATCATCTCATTGGTTACGTACCGGCCGGTACCTTTCTGATGGTCTTATCATAGCATAAGGGTTTTGGGCAATCTGTATAGTTTTTTGCCCGTTTTCATCATTTTTTAGTCAGAACGCCCGGAGTTTTTCAAAACTCCGGGCGTTCTGTTATCTGGTCTGATGCAAATAGTCCATTCTTTCTTTGCGATATTGTAACGGACTCATCTCCATGATCGTTTTAAACTGTCTCAGGAAAGTATTTACGCTGTCATAACCACACAAAGTGGCGATCGCAGTCACACTTTCACCGGTATTCTCCAGCAGTCTAGCTCCCTCACAGACCCGGACACTGTTGATATATTTTGTCAGCGACTGTCCGATGCAGCGGCTGAATTCCTTACTGATCGTTACCGGATGCAGATAGAACTTATCACTCAGGCTGTTCAGATCTAACGGCTCCTGATAATGCTCATCTATGTACTCCTTGATATCATACATCTGCCGGCTCATAGATGAGGTCTCTTCCTCTCTTTTGCACAAGCCCCACTGCCGGTAGAGCAGGACTGCGATCTGCGTCACAAGGCTTCTCTCCATCGTCCCACGGAACGTCTGTCTCTGCCGCTGCTCCTCATACAGACATTTTAGCAGTTCTATCATCCTTGAGAACACATCGGTGGGGACGTCCTTAAAATGCTGCACGAACTCCTCCGGGGAAGGTCCCTGCCATACCTTCAGCATGTCTTCCCCCAGATTCAGTCTTCTGTAATAGGATGGATTCACTGCCAGCCCATATCTGGCAAACGGCAGTCTGTCCATCCTCCGCATATGGGATTTTCTGGAGCCGATAATGAGAATATCACCGGCTTCCACATAATATTTCCTGCCATCAATGTAATAATCCGCACTTCCGGATTCCACGATCAGAATCTCTGTGGATTCATGAATGTGGTGCATTGCATTTTTCTCATAATCACAGGAATGGGACACATCATAGTCCGCTTCATTCAGAGCCTTAAAATGTTCCGGCTCATAATAATCGTTAATTTTTATATCCATCGCATCTTCTCCTTATGAAATCCCGTTTATTCCATGTAAGCACCCTTCATGAAGCTTACGGCATGCTGTGCGTACAGTTTTAACAGTCCATGCTGATATTTGCTCTCAAAGCCCTTCCAGCCGGCTTTCCGTTCTGCCAGGATCATCGCCGGAATACCGCAGTGTCATCCGGCTGCTGTTCCTCCAGCTCCTCATAAAACCGGTAATTATTCTTGCCGTTCTGTTTGACATAATACAATGCTTTGTCCGCTTTTATATAATACTCTTCAAAGTTGTCTCCCTGTCTGCACATGCACAGACCGCAGGACAGGGATGCCGCTGAAGTCTCCGCCGCAGCATTTTTTGCCGCACGAAAGCTGTCAAACAGACTTCTCACCCGCGTATTCATTTCTGCTTCCGATACCTCCGGCAGATAGAACAGGAATTCATCTCCTCCCAAACGGCAGACTACTGCGTTCTTCATGCACTCTGTAAGCGTCGCTCCCACCAGTCTGAGGGCATGATCCCCCGCCTTATGTCCATAGACATCATTGATCTTCTTCAGATTATCCATATCCACAAATCCCAGACAGCCACCCTGCTTCTGCATTTTCTCAAGGATCAGTGCCTCACCCTTATGACGCATGGGAAGACCTGTCAGATAATCCAGACTTTCCCTTGCCTCTCTCTGCCTGGCCAGCTCCAGCTCGCGGATGCGGTCCATTGTCTGGATCAGAGTAACGACCAGCAGGACCACCAGTCCGGTTGCGATAAAGATTCCGGACAGAGACACGACACGATACACTGCTGTCACCTCCAGCATGACTGCGATCATGGCAACCACCAGTCCGATCAACGGAAGCTTGTAATGTTTCGCTGTTCCCTGGATAAGATCCCTGCAAATGGTGATAAATACCGTCAGGAAGGTTCCTGCGATCACCATGTGGGACAAAAACATTGTCGAGATAAAATCTGCGATATTCAGTACCTGTAAGGCCGTGCATAGTACAAAATTCACACAAGTGATACACTCTGCCACATGATAGACCTTCCGGTACCTTCCCTGCTGCACACTGTCAACATAGAACAGGATCGGAATCGGGCAGATCATCACAACGAAGAAGCACATATTCGACAGAATAGAAGCATTGGAAACAAACAGCTGGCGTAGCTTCGATTCTCCCAGCATCCACACTGCTCCCAGGATCATGCACCATCCCAGGTACTCCAGATCAAATCTCGTCTTGTATACAATATCGAGCACCAGACTAATGATCAGCACGACCAGTCCGGCAAACAACATCGTACAGGCGATCAAAGTTACCATAAAATAGCAGTGGAACATATATGCCCAAATATCTAATTTATCCCCACAATATACCGTATTGACGACACCGGAATACTTGTGGGTAAAGGACTGCAGTTCGATCCGCACTTCCTTTCCCGCATCCTCGCCTGATGTCTCGCAGAACACATACCGGCTGGCAGAATTTTTTCCAAAGGGCCTGGTATTCTCCGTATCATACACCGTCCTCAGTTCCCCTCCGATGTAAATACGCACATTCTCCAGGGAAGATCTGATGGCGATCGTATTTTCCTTATAATCCTGTGGAAGCACTGACCGTATGACCAGAAGCTCTCCTGCAGGCACATCACATCTGCCCGGGACCTGGATCTCCTGTTCTGTTCCGTCTGCCAGCACCCGGTAAAAGGTTCCCGTAAAAGTAATGCTTTCCTCCGTGACCGGTTCCCTCTCACTGGGGTAAATGCGCTGCCCTAAAAAAAAGGCTGCAAGCAGCACAAGAATCACCACATAAAATAAAATTCTTTTATACTTTCGGATCGTATATTTCTCTTCTGTCAACTTTTTCTACCTCATTAAATGATACCGGGGCAGCCCCCGCTTTTATTCCCCTATCGGAGTTCTGTCCATGATCTTTTATCCACTTATCAACAAGTTTATCACACGTAGCTGAAAAAAGTAACTATCTATTTTACCCCGTAAAATGTTTATGGAAAATTCATTCGACAAATCATGCTTTCCGAACTAAAATAGGAATGCGACATGATAATTTCATGATCCCATGAAAGGAGACAACATAATATGAAGAATAAAAAATATTCCATCATTTATAGCAGCTTAACAGGTAATACCAAGGTGCTGGCTGATGCGATCCACGAGGCATTACCTCAGGATGAATGTGAGTATTTCGGTGTGTCCGACACAGTGATCCCTTCTTCCGAACTGCTCTATATCGGATTTTGGACAGACAAGGGAAATGCAGATACCAAGACATTACAGCTATTATCGCAATTAAAGAATAAACAGATTTTTCTGTTTGGAACTGCAGGCTTTGGTGGCAGCGATATCTATTTCCGGAAAATCCTGAATCAGGTTAAGCAGTTCGTTGACGCAAGCAATGTTATCGTCGGAGAGTATATGTGTCAGGGCAGAATGCCGCAGTCTGTCCGGGAACGCTACTTGAAAATGAAGGAAGCTCCTGATCATCCGGCAAATCTTGATGTATTGATCCAGAATTTTGACTGTGCATTGTCTCACCCTGATGTAGATGACCTGGAGAGACTCAGACAAACCGTTAGGAACTCATCCTTCTGATAAGACCATAAAATAAGGCAGCCCCACATAGCTGAGTCTGCCTTACCTGCTTTACTTAACGATGATGCCACTGGCATATTGTTGTAGAAAATGTTCTTTTCCGCATGGTCTTCCAAAATAATATCCCTGCAGATAATCCACCTTCATTTCTTTCATTTTCAGAAGCCATTCTCTTTCCTCGATGCCTTCTGCACATATTCTGACATTAATACTATGTACCATGGGGATGATATTTTTATATAATTCATAATCCCTGTCACTGTTCATCGCCTTGGCGGTAAAATCCCTGTCCATTTTCACGTAACTCGGATTCATATCACGTATACAATGAAGATTCGAATATCCTGTTCCAAAATCATCGATCACAAAAGGGATCCCATTCTTGTCCAAGCTTTTACGGAATTTGCAAAACGAAGGTGTCATATCCATAAATCCGCTTTCTGTCATTTCAACACATAAGCATTCCGGCTTTAAAGCGTACTTTTGAATGACATCCAGAATATCCCGTTCCACATTGCTCTGCAGGATCTGAACATAAGAAACATTTACATTCATCCTGAAATCCGGAATATATTTCTGCATTTCACGGCACATTGCTGCGGCTTCGTTCAAAATATATCTTCCGGCGGGAATGATCAATCCGGTCTCTTCCAATAGTGGGATAAACTCCATCGGTGAAATGAACTCCCGTCCTTCTTCCGTTATCATGGAAAAACGCATCAGAGCCTCTGCTCCAATGATCTGTTCCGTCTGGCAGTCCACGATCGGCTGATAATTGACTTCAAAGCCTTCATAATTGTTTACAATAGCATTACGAAGTGCTGCTACAATTTTTCCTTTTTGCAAAAAGACCTCATAGTCATCCTGGTCAAAAACATAGAATCCGTTTTTACCCATGCTTTTTGCCTGTTTCAAGGCAAATTCAAACTTTTTGCGGCATTCTTCGGTTCCCTCACAAAATGTTGCTGCATCTATAACACCAATAGAAATAGAAAATATAGCTTCATAATTTTCGGTTACTATGAAATTATGAAGTTTATCTGTGATCTTTTCTTTCAGTGCCACAGCGTCTTCCGCAGAAGAAGCGTCCAGATCCACGATCACATACTGATCCGCTACCAGATGGTAAATTCTCTGCTTGTCTGAAAGACATTCCTTCATACAGCCGGCTACGCTTTTCAGGATATAATTACCATAATCCGCTCCCCTGGAGCTATTGATCGCTCCGAAATCATCGATTCCTACATGCATCAAAAAGCCCCTGGAAATAGGTGCTTTTTGTGAACACAGGTAAGCGAGGAATTCCGGCCCGCCAAGCAGTCCTGTAACATTATCGGCTCTTCTCTTGTTGCCGGTCTCGTTCAGACATCCGATCAGATACTCTGCCTTTCCCTGCTGATCATTGATCACGATACCACGGCAGTTGATCCAGACCGGCATACCTTCTTTATCAAGCCACCTGTAATGAAGATTATGTACCTTTTCTCTTCCTTCGCATAGGTCCGCGAGATGCTTTGTAAGCATCTCGCGGTCTTCCTCATACACTACCTTCATAACTTCATTTGCAGCATCTGTCAGGACATTTTTCGACATATTAAACCGTTCCACAGCTGACCGTGAAATCTCAAAGGAATTATTCTGCAGATCAAATATATACAGATAATCATCCATACATTCTGTAATGATCTGAAATAAGATTTCTGCTGTCTGCTCTCCAAACACTTTAAATATATCATTAATCACAACAAGAACCTTCCTTCCGACAGCTTCACTCTATTCCTGCCATTTTTCTAGAATAACTTCATTCTCTAGAATAGCTTAAAGATCTTCACACGGTCTTGCATCTTGGCTGCTCCCTCTGCCAGATTAACACTGATCGCGGTATTCTCTTCTGAGGATGCTGCATTGCCCTGTACCACGCCGGACAGCTGTTCAATTCCCTGACCGATCTGCTCCAAGGACTCTGCCTGGGAGTTGGCTTTCTCCATGGTGTTCTGTGCAATCTCTGCAAAGGACTCCATATCTGCAATGATCTGATTGAATGCGTCTGCTGTTGTTCTTGTAATGTTATTGCCCTTTTCGATTTCCACTAATGTCTTATCGATCAGATCTCTCGTATTTACAGCGGACTTTGCACTATCTGCTGCCAGCTTGCCGATCTGATCCGCAACCACCGCAAAGCCTCTTCCGGCTTCTCCTGCTCTGGCAGCTTCGATGGAAGCATTCAGGGATAACAGGTTGGTCTGGGAAGCAATATCCTCGATATCTGTGATAATATTACCGATCTCCTTGGAGATTTCTATAATGTGCTCCATCTCCGTCAGCAACTCGTTCATTTTTTCTTTTTCTTCGTTTGCTTTGTTTGCAGAGGCTTTTACACGTGCAGATGCACTCTGCGTTTCCTTCGCTGTATCTGCTGCCAGATCCACAACAGTGTCAATGGTGGCATTCAATTCCTCGATGACTCCTGCCTGCTCTGTTGCACCATCCGCCAGGGATTTTGATGCATTTTCCACCTCTGATGCATTTGATGATACCTGTTCTGCCAGATTGCTGATCTCGGTCAGGGTACTGTTAAAGCGCTTCAGAATATACAGCAGTGATGTCTTCAATTCTGAGAAATCGCCCAGGAAATCCGTAATGCCATCACCATTTCTGGTCAAGTCACCCTGTGCGATTGCCTTTACCTCCACAGAGATCTCGCTGACATAATCTGCCAGAATACCCATGGCTTCTTTCAGATTCCTGATGGTA